>NZ_JASATC010000007.1:0-163962 GCF_038440135.1 Pseudomonas sp. OTU5201
GGAAGAAGGTGGTCGTCACACCCCGTTCTTCAAGGGCTACCGTCCGCAGTTCTACTTCCGTACCACTGACGTGACCGGTAACTGCGAACTGCCGGAAGGCGTAGAGATGGTAATGCCGGGCGACAACATCAAGATGGTTGTCACCCTGATCGCTCCGATCGCCATGGAAGACGGCCTGCGCTTCGCGATCCGCGAAGGCGGTCGTACCGTAGGCGCCGGTGTTGTGGCCAAGATCATCGAGTAATCGACGATCTCCGCCTCAAAAGGAAGGGCCCCTCGGGGCCCTTTTCTTTTGGTTGGTCAAAAGTTGACACCCTCCCAGCGCATCCGTACAATCACGCCTCCTTTTAACGGGCGTAGTCCGTCCGTTGGGGATAGCAGAGATAGAGTCTGAGGTCAAAATGCAAAACCAACAAATCCGTATTCGGTTGAAGGCTTTTGACCATCGCCTGATCGATCAATCCACCCAGGAAATCGTGGAAACCGCGAAACGTACTGGTGCTCAGGTGCGTGGTCCTATTCCTCTGCCTACTCGCAAAGAGCGGTACACCGTTCTGATCTCCCCGCACGTCAACAAAGACGCGCGTGATCAGTACGAAATTCGTACCCACAAGCGTGTTCTGGACATTGTCCAGCCGACGGATAAAACCGTCGATGCGCTGATGAAGCTCGACCTTGCGGCAGGCGTGGAAGTGCAGATCAGCCTCGGCTAATAACCCTCGGGTTTTAGTCGTGTAACGCTCTGAAATGGGCGGCCATAGCGGGTGAAAGCCCCGTACACTCATGAGGTTTACAACATGACTATTGGTGTAGTCGGTCGTAAGTGCGGCATGACCCGCATTTTCACCGAAGAAGGTGTCTCCATTCCGGTTACGGTCATTGAGATCGAGCCGAATCGTGTGACCCAGTTCAAATCCGAAGAGAGCGATGGCTATCGCGCCGTGCAGGTTACTGTCGGTGAGCGTCGTGCCTCTCGTGTGACCAAGGCGCAAGCCGGTCACTTCGCCAAGGCGAGCGTAGCTGCTGGTCGCGGTGTCTGGGAATTCCGCCTTGAAGAAGGTGAGTACCAGGCTGGCGATCAACTGACTGCTGAGCTTTTCCAGGCTGGCCAGCTGGTAGATGTTACCGGTCAGTCCAAAGGTAAAGGCTATGCCGGTACCATCAAGCGCTGGAATTTCCGTGGTCAAGACAATACCCACGGTAACTCCGTTTCCCACCGCGCCCCGGGTTCTATTGGCCAGTGCCAGACTCCTGGTCGTGTCTTCAAGGGCAAGAAGATGTCCGGTCACCTCGGTGCCGAGCGTGTGACTGTTCAGTCCCTGGAAGTTGTGCGTGTCGATGCAGAACGCAATCTGCTGCTGGTTAAGGGTGCCGTTCCTGGCGCTACCGGCGGTGATGTGGTTGTGCGTCCGGCAGCCAAGGCTCGCGGTTAAGAGGGGAAGCTGAGATGCAACTGAATGTAAATGGCGCTCAGGCTATCGAAGTCTCCGAGCGTACTTTTGGCGGTGAGTTCAACGAAACCCTGGTTCACCAGGCCGTTGTTGCCTACATGGCCGGTGGCCGTCAGGGCACTCGCGCGCAGAAGACCCGCTCCGAAGTTTCCGGTGGCGGTAAAAAGCCGTGGCGTCAGAAGGGCACTGGTCGTGCTCGTGCTGGTACCATTCGCAGCCCCATCTGGCGCTCCGGTGGCACTACCTTTGCTGCCAAGCCTCAGGATCACTCCCAGAAGCTCAACAAGAAGATGTACCGCGCTGCTCTGCGCTCCATCCTCGCTGAGCTGGTTCGTCAGGACCGTCTGATCGTGGTTGAGGACTTTGCTGTTGAGGCCCCGAAAACCAAGGCTCTGCTGGGCAAGCTGAATGGTCTGGGTCTGACCGACGTGCTGATCGTTTCCGAAGCCGTTGATCAGAATCTGTACCTGGCGGCTCGCAACCTGCCGCACGTTGATGTTCGTGACGTTCAGGGTTCCGATCCGGTCAGCCTGATCGCCTACGACAAGGTGCTTATCACCGTGTCCGCCGTGAAGAAATTCGAGGAGCTGCTGGCATGAACCAGGAACGCGTATTCAAGGTGCTGGTTGGCCCGCACGTCTCCGAGAAGGCCACCATGCTGGCAGACAGCAAGGGCCAGTTCGTTTTCAAGGTTGCCACCGATGCAACCAAGCTGGAAATCAAGAAGGCCGTTGAAAGCCTGTTCAGCGTGAAAGTCGCTCGTGTCACCACCCTTAATGTGAAGGGCAAGACCAAGCGTACCGTTCGTGGTCTGGGCAAGCGTAACGACTGGAAGAAGGCGTACATCGCTCTTCAGCCGGGCCAAGATCTCGATTTCGCCAGCAGCGCTGAGTAAAGGGGTGCATCATGGCAATCGTTAAATGCAAGCCGACCTCCGCTGGCCGCCGTTTCGTGGTCAAGGTGGTCAACCAGGAGCTGCACAAAGGCGCTCCGTACGCACCGCTGGTCGAGAAAAAATCGAAGTCCGGTGGTCGTAACAACAACGGCCGCATCACCACTCGCCATATTGGTGGTGGTCACAAGCAGCACTACCGTCTGGTCGACTTCCGTCGCAACAAGGATGGCATTCCTGCCACCGTTGAGCGTATTGAATACGATCCGAACCGTACTGCTCACATCGCTCTGCTGAAGTACGCCGATGGCGAGCGTCGCTACATCATCGCACCGAAAGGTGTGAGTGCTGGTGACCAGTTGATCTCCGGCGTCAATGCACCGATCAAGGCCGGTAACACCCTGCCGCTGCGCAATATTCCGGTTGGTAGCACCGTTCACGGTATCGAACTCAAGCCCGGCAAAGGCGCGCAAATCGCTCGTTCCGCTGGTGCTTCCGTTCAGCTGGTTGCTCGTGAAGGCGCCTACGTAACCCTGCGTCTGCGCTCCGGCGAAATGCGTAAAGTCCTGGCTGAGTGCCGTGCGACCCTGGGCGAAGTCTCGAACTCCGAGCACAGCCTGCGTTCGCTGGGTAAAGCTGGTGCCAAACGCTGGCGTGGTGTTCGCCCGACCGTTCGCGGCGTGGCGATGAACCCGGTAGACCACCCGCATGGTGGTGGTGAAGGTCGTACCTCTGGTGGCCGTCATCCGGTGTCTCCGTGGGGCTTCCCGACCAAGGGTGCGAAGACCCGCGCGAACAAGCGCACCGACAACATGATCGTCCGTCGCCGTAAATAACTGAGGATACGACAGTGCCGCGTTCTCTGAAAAAAGGTCCTTTTATCGATCTTCACCTACTGAAGAAGATCGAAGTGGCGGTGGAAAAGAACGATCGCAAGCCGGTGAAAACCTGGTCGCGTCGTTCCATCGTACTGCCGCAAATGGTCGGCCTGACCATTGCTGTTCATAACGGTCGTCAACACGTCCCGGTTCTCGTGAACGAGGACATGGTCGGCCACAAACTCGGCGAGTTCGCTGCTACCCGCACCTATCGCGGTCATGCTGCAGACAAGAAAGCCAAGCGTTAAGGGGTAAGGAACGATGGAAGTAGCCGCTAAGCTGTCGGGCGCTCGAATCTCCGCCCAGAAAGCCCGCTTGGTCGCCGACCAGATCCGCGGGAAGAAGGTGGGCGAAGCGCTCAACCTGTTGACTTTCAGCAGCAAGAAAGCCGCTGAAATCATGAAGAAAGTGCTGGAGTCGGCCGTGGCCAACGCTGAGCACAACGAAGGCGCAGACGTGGATGACCTGAAGGTTTCCACCGTTTTCGTCAACGAAGGGCGTTCGCTGAAGCGCATCATGCCGCGTGCCAAAGGCCGTGCTGATCGCATCGTCAAGCGGTCTTGCCATATCACTGTCAAGGTTGCGGACAAGTAACGGAGTCGATCAGATGGGTCAGAAAGTACATCCCACTGGCATTCGCCTGGGTATCGTCAAGGAGCACACCTCCGTTTGGTATGCAGATAAGCGCACTTATGCCGATTATCTGTTTGCTGACCTGAAGGTGCGCGAGTACCTCCAAGACAAACTAAAAAGCGCGTCCGTAAGCCGTATCGATATTCATCGTCCGGCTCAAACCGCACGCATCACCATCCACACCGCTCGTCCCGGCATCGTGATCGGCAAGAAAGGTGAAGATGTTGAGAAGCTGCGTCAGGACCTGACCAAGCAAATGGGTGTGCCTGTGCACATCAACATCGAAGAGATCCGCAAGCCGGAGCTCGACGGTATGCTGGTTGCGCAGAGCGTAGCTCAGCAGCTGGAGCGTCGTGTGATGTTCCGTCGCGCCATGAAGCGCGCTGTACAGAACGCCATGCGTATTGGTGCCAAGGGCATCAAGATTCAGGTGAGTGGTCGTCTCGGTGGTGCTGAAATCGCCCGTACCGAGTGGTATCGCGAAGGTCGTGTGCCTCTGCACACCCTGCGCGCCGACATCGACTACGCAACCTATGAAGCGCACACCACCTACGGTGTGATCGGTGTGAAGGTTTGGATCTTCAAGGGTGAGGTCATTGGTGGCCGCCAGGAAGAGCTGAAGCCGGTAGCGCCCGCTCCTCGTAAAAAAGCTGCTAAGTAAGGGGTACGCCAAATGCTGCAACCAAAGCGTACGAAGTTCCGCAAGCAGATGACCGGCCACAACCGTGGTCTGGCTCAGCGCGGTAGCAAGGTCAGCTTCGGCGAGTTCGCGCTGAAGGCTACTGGCCGTGGTCGTCTCACTGCCCGCCAGATCGAGGCTGCACGTCGTGCCCTCACCCGTCACGTGAAGCGTGGCGGCAAGATCTGGATCCGTGTGTTCCCGGATAAACCCGTTACCAAGAAGCCCCTCGAAGTTCGTATGGGTAAAGGTAAGGGTGGCGTCGAGTACTGGGTAGCCCAGATTCAACCGGGCAAGGTCCTGTACGAGATCGAGGGTGTTTCCGAAGAGCTGGCGCGTGAGGCATTCGCCCTGGCTGCTGCAAAGCTGCCGCTCGCCACCTCCTTTGTTAAGCGGACGGTGATGTGATGAAAGCGAATGAACTTCGTGAAAAATCCGTACAGCAGCTGAACGAGCAACTGCTCGGCCTGCTGCGCGACCAGTTCAATCTGCGCATGCAGAAAGCAACTGGCCAGTTGGGGCAGTCTCACCTGCTCTCGCAAGTGAAGCGCGACATCGCTCGCGTGAAAACTGTGCTCAACCAGCAAGCAGGTAAGTAATCATGGCTGAAGCTCAGAAAACCGTCCGTACGCTGACCGGCCGCGTCGTCAGCGACAAGATGGACAAGACCATCACCGTTCTGATCGAGCGCCGCGTAAAGCACCCGATCTACGGTAAATACGTGAAGCGTTCGACCAAGCTGCACGCCCACGACGAAACCAACCAGTGCCGCATCGGCGACAAGGTCACCATTCGTGAGACCCGTCCGCTGGCCAAGACCAAGTCCTGGGCCCTGGTGGAAGTCGTCGAACGTGCCGTGGAAGTCTAAGGACTAAGGGTCGGAGAAAGATATGATTCAGACTCAATCCATGCTCGACGTCGCTGACAACAGCGGTGCTCGTCGCGTTATGTGCATCAAGGTCCTTGGTGGTTCGCACCGTCGCTACGCCGGCATCGGCGACATCATCAAAGTGACCGTGAAGGAAGCGATTCCGCGTGGCAAGGTGAAGAAAGGCCAGGTAATGACCGCTGTTGTGGTTCGTACCAAGCATGGCGTTCGTCGCCCTGACGGCTCGATCATCCGCTTCGACGGCAACGCCGCCGTCCTGCTGAACAACAAGCAGGAGCCGATCGGCACCCGTATCTTCGGGCCCGTGACCCGTGAACTGCGTTCCGAGAAGTTCATGAAGATCGTCTCGCTCGCCCCCGAAGTGCTGTAAGGAGAAGCCGTCATGCAAAAGATTCGTCGTGACGACGAGATCATCGTCATCGCCGGCAAGGACAAGGGCAAGCGTGGCAAGGTGCTGAAGGTTCTCGCCGACAGCCGTGTGCTGGTCAGCGGTGTAAACCTGATCAAGCGCCACACCAAGCCTAACCCCATGGCCGGTGTCCAGGGCGGTATCGTCGAGCGAGAGGCGCCGCTGCACCTCTCCAACGTGGCCATCTTCAATGGCGAAACCAACAAGGCTGATCGCGTTGGTTTCAAGGTTGAAGACGGTAAGAAAATTCGTGTCTTCAAGTCGACCCAAAAACCGGTTGATGCTTGAGAACTGCTAGGTAGATAACCATGGCACGACTGAAAGAGATTTACCGGAAAGAAATCGCGCCGAAGCTGAAGGAACAACTTCAGCTTGCGAACGTGATGGAAATTCCGCGCATCACCAAGATCACTTTGAACATGGGTCTGGGCGAAGCCATCGGTGACAAGAAAATCATCGAGAACGCTGTAGCTGACCTGGAAAAGATCACTGGCCAGAAGGCCGTCGTGACCTACGCCCGTAAGTCCATTGCAGGCTTCAAGGTTCGTGAAGGTTGGCCGATCGGCGTCAAGGTAACCCTTCGCCGTGATCGCATGTACGAGTTCCTGGACCGTCTGCTGTCCATCTCCCTGCCGCGCGTGCGTGACTTCCGCGGCCTGAATGCCAAGTCCTTCGACGGTCGTGGCAACTACAGCATGGGTGTGAAAGAGCAGATCATCTTCCCGGAAATCGATTACGACAAAATCGATGCGCTGCGCGGTCTGGACATCACCCTGACCACCACCGCCCGTACGGATGAAGAAGGTCGTGCCCTGCTGCGCGCCTTCAACTTCCCGTTCCGCAACTGATTGGAGTAGGAATATGGCCAAACAGAGCATGAAAAACCGCGAGCTGAAGCGTCAGCAAACGGTTGCTAAGTACGCCAAGAAGCGCGCTGAGCTGAAAGCTACCATTGCCAACCCGAACTCCACTCCGGAAGCTCGTTGGGAAGCCCAGGTAGCGCTGCAGAAGCAGCCCCGTGACGCCAGTGCCTCGCGTCTGCGCAACCGCTGCCGCATCACCGGTCGTCCGCACGGCGTTTACCGCAAGTTCGGCCTCGGCCGTAACAAGCTGCGTGAAGCTGCTATGCGCGGTGATGTGCCCGGCCTGGTGAAAGCCAGCTGGTAATGATCGTCGGTTAGGTCGGCTTAGGTCGGCCAAAACCAGGTCATGAGAATCAAGCCCCTTTTGGGGCTTGATTCGTTTCTGGAGTGTCTCTAGAATGTCCGGCTCGCCCGAGCCTGGCATCAGTCCGTCCAGTGTTCGCGTGTGGACTCTAGCCGAAAGGCTATTACTTTTTGTATCAGGAGCATCTAGCCCATGAGTATGCAGGACCCGTTAGCGGACATGCTAACTCGTATCCGTAATGCCCAGATGGCTGAAAAGTCTGTCGTAAGCATGCCGTCCTCCAAGCTGAAGGTGGCAGTGGCCAACGTTCTGAAGAGCGAAGGTTACATCACGGGATACCAAGTCAGCAGCGACCTCAAGCCGTTGCTGTCCATCGAGCTGAAGTACTTCGAAGGCCGTCCGGTCATTGAAGAGCTGAAGCGCGTAAGTCGTCCTGGCCTGCGCCAGTACAAGTCCGTCGATCAGCTGCCGAAAGTACGTGGCGGCCTGGGCGTATCGATCGTTTCCACCAACAAGGGTGTGATGACTGATCGTGCTGCTCGCGCTGCTGGTGTTGGTGGCGAAGTGCTTTGCACTGTGTTCTAAGGGGGGTTGAAAGCATGTCTCGCGTTGCTAAGAACCCCGTCAAGCTGCCCGCTGGCGTTGAAGTCAAGATCGCCGGTCAGCAGCTCTCGGTGAAGGGTGCCAAGGGCGCTCTCGAACTGAAAGTGCATCCGTCTGTGGAAGTCCTGGAGGAATCCGGTGAGCTGCGTTTCGCTGCTCGCAACGGTGACCAGCAGAATCGCGCCATGGCCGGCACCACCCGTGCGTTGGTTAACAATATGGTGATCGGCGTCAGCCAAGGCTTCGAGCGCAAGCTCCAGCTGGTCGGCGTTGGTTACAAAGCTCAGGCCAAAGGTCAAACGCTGTCCCTGGCTCTCGGCTTCTCGCATCCGGTGGACTATGAGCTGCCGCAAGGCATTACCGCCGAAACCCCCAGCCAGACCGATATCCTGATCAAGGGCATCGACAAGCAGCTGGTCGGTCAAGTGGCCGCTGAGATCCGCGACTTCCGTCCGCCGGAGCCTTACAAAGGCAAGGGTGTACGTTACGCCGACGAAGTCGTCCGTCGTAAAGAAGCTAAGAAGAAGTAGGGCATAGCAAATGAGCGAAAAGAAAGAAACTCGTCTGCGTCGCGCTCGCAAGGCACGCCTGAAAATGCGCGAGCTGGTTGCCGTACGCCTTTGCGTGTACCGCTCTTCCCAGCACATCTACGCCCAGGTCATTTCGGCCGACGGCGCCACGGTCCTGGCCAGCGCCTCGACCCTGGACAAAGAACTGCGTGACGGCGCCACTGGCAACGTCGACGCGGCCAAGAAGGTTGGTCAGCTGGTTGCCGAGCGCGCGAAAGCCGCTGGCGTCACTCAGGTGGCATTCGATCGTTCTGGCTTCAAGTACCACGGCCGCGTCAAGGCGCTGGCTGATGCTGCTCGTGAAGGCGGGCTGGAGTTCTAAGTTATGGCAAATAACGAGCAAAAGCGCGACGAAGGCTACATCGAGAAGCTGGTTCAAGTTAACCGCGTTGCCAAGACCGTAAAAGGTGGTCGTATCTTCACCTTCACCGCGTTGACCGTGGTCGGTGACGGTAAAGGTCGTGTTGGCTTCGGTCGCGGCAAATCCCGCGAAGTGCCGGCCGCCATCCAGAAAGCGATGGAAGCTGCTCGCCGCAACATGATCCAGGTTGATCTGAACGGCACCACGCTGCAGTACCCGATCAAGTCTGCCCATGGCGCTTCCAAGGTGTTCATGCAGCCGGCTTCCGAAGGTACCGGTATCATCGCCGGCGGCGCCATGCGTGCTGTTCTGGAAGTGGCCGGTGTGCAGAACGTTCTGGCCAAGTGCTACGGCTCCACCAATCCGGTGAACGTGGTTTACGCCACCTTCAAGGGTCTGAAGAACATGCAGTCCCCTGAGTCCGTTGCGGCCAAGCGTGGTAAGAGCGTCGAGGAGATTCTCTAATCATGGCAACTGTTAAAGTGACGCTGATCAAGAGCGTTAACGGCCGTCTGGCTAACCACAAGGCTTGCGTCAAGGGTCTCGGCCTGCGTCGCATTGGTCACACCGTAGAAGTTCAGGACACTCCTGAGAATCGCGGGATGATCAACAAGGCTTACTACCTTCTGCGTGTCGAGGGTTAATCCATGAAACTGAACGATCTGCGTTCCGCGCCGGGTGCCCGTCGCGAAAAGCACCGTCCGGGCCGTGGCATCGGTAGCGGTTTGGGTAAGACTGGTGGCCGCGGTCACAAAGGTCAGACCTCTCGCTCCGGTGGCACCATTGCTCCGGGCTTTGAAGGCGGTCAGCAGCCGCTGCACCGTCGTCTGCCGAAGTTTGGCTTCGTTTCCCTGAAAGCCATGGATCGCGCAGAAGTGCGTACTTCCGAGCTGGCCAAGGTCGAGGGCGATGTCATCACTCTGCAGGCGCTGAAGGATGCCAACGTGATTAACCAGAACGTACAGCGTGTGAAAGTCATGCTGTCCGGCGACGTTACTCGCGCGGTCACCCTGAAAGGTATCGCTGCCACCAAGGGTGCGCGTGCGGCTATCGAAGCAGCTGGCGGTAAGTTCGAGGACTAAATGGCTAAGCAAGGTGCTCTCTCCGCGCTCAGCAATGGCGGGTTGTCCGAGCTCTGGGCTCGACTGCGTTTCCTGTTCCTGGCGATCATCGTCTACCGGATCGGTGCGCACATTCCAGTGCCCGGTATCAACCCTGACCGGCTGGCCGAGCTGTTCCGGCAGAACGAGGGGACCATTCTTAGCCTGTTCAACATGTTTTCCGGCGGCGCGCTGGAGCGCATGAGTATTTTTGCACTGGGGATCATGCCGTACATCTCGGCGTCGATCATCATGCAGCTCATGACCGCGATCAGTCCGCAGCTGGAGCAGTTGAAGAAGGAAGGTGAAGCTGGCCGTCGCAAGATCAGCCAGTACACCCGCTACGGCACTGTAGTCCTGGCGCTGGTCCAAGCCATCGGCATGTCCGTTGGCCTGGCCAGTCAGGGCGTCGCTTTCTCGACTGATTTCGGCTTCTACTTCGTGGCTGTCACCACCTTCGTGGCTGGTGCGATGTTCATGATGTGGCTTGGCGAGCAGATCACTGAGCGCGGTGTTGGCAACGGTATCTCGATGCTGATTTTTGCTGGCATCGTGGCCGGTCTGCCGAGCGCAGTCGGGCAGTCTTTCGAGTCTGCACGTCAGGGTGATATCAACATTTTTGCCCTGGTTGCGATCGGTTTGCTGGCAGTAGCGATCATTGGTTTCGTGGTGTTCATTGAGCGTGGTCAGCGTCGCATTGCGGTGCACTACGCGAAGCGCCAGCAAGGCCGCAAGGTTTTCGCTGCGCAGACCAGCCACCTGCCGCTGAAGGTGAACATGGCCGGCGTCATTCCGGCTATCTTCGCCAGCAGCATCCTGCTTTTCCCGGCCTCGCTGGGAGCCTGGTTCGGTCAGTCTGAAAGCATGGGCTGGCTGCAAGACCTCTCGCAGGCGATCGCTCCTGGTCAGCCGTTGAACATTTTGCTGTTTAGTGCAGGGATTGTTTTCTTCTGCTTCTTCTACACAGCACTGATGTTCAATCCGAAAGACGTGGCGGAGAACCTGAAGAAGTCCGGTGCCTTTATTCCGGGCATCCGTCCGGGTGAGCAGTCGGCGCGCTATATCGATGGCGTACTGACCCGCTTGACCATGTTCGGTGCTCTGTACATGACGGCCGTTTGCCTGCTGCCCCAATTCCTGGTGGTTGCAGCTAATGTACCGTTCTACCTTGGCGGGACCTCGTTGCTGATCGTTGTTGTGGTTGTGATGGACTTTATGGCCCAAGTACAATCCCACCTCGTTTCGCACCAGTACGAATCCCTGATGAAGAAAGCCAACCTGAAGGGCTACGGCAGCGGAATGCTCCGCTGACCCGGTTCCGTAAGGTTCTAGGAGTTACTGATGAAAGTTCGTGCATCGGTGAAAAAGCTGTGCCGCAACTGCAAGATCATCCGCCGCGACGGTATCGTTCGCGTGATCTGCAGCGCGGAACCGCGTCACAAGCAGCGCCAAGGCTGAGTGTGATTCACGCGTTATGAGCCCGGCAGCTAGTGCGCTGCCGGGTTGATTATTTGTTTTTACAGCGCTAATATCTCGCGCCCTTTTCTTGGCTTCCGGGGCGTAGGTAGCTGTCAACTGGAGTTTCACTGAATGGCCCGTATTGCAGGCGTCAACATTCCAGATAACAAGCACACTGTTATCTCGCTGACCTACATCTACGGTGTTGGTCGCACCACTGCGCAGAACATCTGCGCTGTCACCGGCGTTAACCCGGCGGCAAAGATCAAGGATCTCTCTGACGAGCAGATCGAACAGCTGCGTGGCGAAGTCGCGAAGCTCACCACTGAAGGTGATCTGCGTCGCGAAATCAACATGAACATCAAGCGTCTGATGGATCTGGGCTGCTACCGCGGTCTGCGTCATCGTCGCGGTCTGCCTGTTCATGGCCAGCGCACCAAGACCAACGCGCGTACCCGTAAGGGCCCGCGTAAGCCGATCCGCAAGTAATTGCGCCCGCGAATCGACAGGAATTAAGTCATGGCTAAGCCTGCTGCTCGTCCTCGTAAAAAAGTCAAAAAGACAGTGGTGGATGGGATCGCCCATATCCACGCTTCTTTCAACAACACCATCGTGACCATTACCGACCGTCAGGGTAACGCCCTGTCCTGGGCTACCTCCGGTGGTTCCGGTTTCCGCGGTTCCCGTAAGAGCACCCCGTTCGCTGCGCAAGTTGCAGCAGAGCGCGCTGGTCAAGCTGCTCTGGAATACGGCCTGAAGAACCTCGACGTGAACGTCAAGGGCCCGGGTCCGGGTCGCGAATCCGCTGTGCGTGCTCTGAACGCCTGCGGCTACAAGATCGCCAGCATCACCGACGTGACGCCTATCCCGCATAACGGGTGCCGTCCGCCGAAGAAGCGTCGCGTGTAATAGGAGACAGTGAGAAATGGCTCGTTACATTGGTCCCAAGTGCAAACTGTCCCGTCGTGAAGGTACCGACCTCTTCCTGAAGAGTGGTGCTCGCGCGCTCGAATCCAAGTGCAACATCGAATCCGCTCCCGGTCAGCATGGCGCCCGTCGTGGTCGTCTGTCCGACTACGGCACCCAACTGCGTGAAAAGCAGAAAGTGCGCCGTATCTACGGTGTCCTGGAGCGTCAGTTCGGTAACTACTACAAAGAAGCTGCTGCCCGTAAAGGCGCTACCGGCGAGAACCTGCTGCAACTCCTCGAGTGCCGTCTGGACAACGTCGTGTATCGCATGGGCTTCGGCGCTACTCGTTCCGAGTCCCGTCAGCTGGTTTCCCACAAGGCCATCAGCGTAAACGGTCAGACCGTGAACGTTCCGTCCTACCAGGTCAAAGCTGGTGACGTGGTTGCCGTTCGCGAGAAGTCGAAGAACCAACTGCGTATCGTCCAAGCCCTCGAACTGTGCGGCCAGCGCGGCCGTGTGGAGTGGGTTGAGGTCGACGCAGAGAAGAAGTCCGGTGTGTTCAAGAGCGTGCCGGCTCGCAGCGATCTGTCCGCCGACATCAACGAAAACCTGATTGTCGAGCTCTACTCCAAGTAAGGGCTAGAAAATAGGTGCATCCATGCAGAGTTCGGTAAATGAGTTCCTGACCCCCCGCCACATTGATGTGCAGGTGGTCAGTCCGACCCGCGCCAAGATCACGCTCGAGCCTCTCGAGCGTGGTTTCGGCCATACCCTGGGCAACGCGCTGCGTCGCATCCTGTTGTCCTCCATGCCTGGCTGTGCAGTAGTCGAGGCCGAAATCGACGGCGTACTCCATGAGTACAGCGCCATCGAGGGTGTTCAGGAAGATGTCATCGAGATCCTTCTGAACCTCAAAGGTCTGGCTATCAAGCTGCACGGCCGCGACGAAGTAACGCTGAGCCTTTCGAAGAAAGGCTCGGGCGTGGTCACTGCTGCCGATATTCAGCTGGATCATGATGTCGAAATCGTCAACGGCGACCACGTGATCGCCAACCTGGCGGATAACGGCGTCCTGAACATGAAGCTTAAGGTGTCTCGCGGTCGTGGCTATGAGCCTGCCGACGCGCGCCAGAGCGACGAAGACGAGAGCCGCAGCATTGGTCGTCTGCAGCTCGACGCCTCGTTCAGCCCCGTCCGCCGTGTTGCCTACGTGGTTGAAAACGCCCGTGTGGAGCAGCGCACCAACCTGGACAAGCTGGTCATCGATCTGGAAACCAACGGCACCCTGGACCCTGAAGAGGCCATCCGTCGTGCCGCGACCATCCTGCAACACCAACTGGCTGCGTTCGTCGACCTCAAGGGCGACAGCGAGCCGGTAGTGGTCGAGCAGGAAGACGAGATCGATCCGATCCTGCTTCGTCCGGTTGATGACCTCGAGCTGACCGTACGTTCGGCCAACTGCCTGAAGGCGGAGAACATCTACTACATCGGCGACCTGATTCAGCGCACCGAAGTAGAGCTGTTGAAGACTCCGAACCTGGGCAAGAAGTCCCTGACCGAGATCAAGGACGTCCTGGCCTCCCGTGGTCTGTCCCTCGGCATGCGCCTCGACAACTGGCCGCCGGCAAGTCTCAAGAAGGACGACAAGGCGACTGCCTGATCGTCGTAATCACCGAACGTAGAAGTTTGGTAAGGAATTGAACCATGCGTCATCGTAAAAGTGGCCGTCACCTCAGCCGCACCAGCGCACACCGCAAGGCCATGTTCCAGAACATGGCGGTGTCGCTGTTCGAGCACGAACTGATCAAAACCACCCTGCCCAAAGCCAAGGAGCTGCGCCGCGTTGCCGAGCCGCTGATCACCCTGGCCAAGGAAGACAGCGTTGCCAACCGTCGTCTGGCTTTCGACCGTACTCGTTCGAAAGCTATCGTTGGCAAACTGTTCAACGATCTGGGCAAGCGCTACGCCAACCGTCAGGGCGGCTACCTGCGCATCCTCAAGTGCGGTTTCCGCGCTGGCGACAATGCTCCCATGGCTTACGTCGAGCTGGTTGACCGTCCGGTCGCTGGTGAAGCCGAAGCTGCTGCCGAGTAAGTCGGTCGTTGCATGAAAAACCGGGCTCAGTGCCCGGTTTTTTTATGCCTGAACAGTTAGGTGTTTTCTATCGAATCTCTTTCTTTAATAAATTCAACGATTCATTTGGCTGAATTGAAACTCCTTCTTGTCCGGTTGACCCGGTATCAGAAGAGCCCAAGATGGAGATGTAACATGAGCCAGAAGCCTACCCTCACTACGACTGCCGGCAGCCCGGTTGGCGATAATCAGAATTCCCTCAGCGCCGGTTCGCGCGGCCCGTTGTTACTGCAGGACTACCACCTGGTCGAGAAGCTGGCCCACCAACCGTGAGCGCATCCCGCAGCGTGTCGTGCACGCCAAGGGCTGGGGCGCCTATGGCACTCTGACTATCACCAGCGACATCACCCGATACAGCAAGGCTTCGGTTTTCTCCGAGGTCGGAAAGAAAACCCAAGTGCTCGCGCTTCTCAACCGTAGCCGGTGAGCCTGGCGCTGCAGACGCCGAGCACGACGTGCGAGGGTTCGCCCTGAAGTTCTACACGGAGCATGGGAACTGGGACGTTGTCGGGAACAACACGCCCGTGTTCTTCGTCCGCGATCCACTGAAGTTCCCTGATTTCATCGATACCCAGAAGCGCCATCCAAATACCAACCTGCGCTCCAACAGTGCGGCTTGGGATTTCTGGTCGCTGTCGCCGGAGAGCCTGCACCAGGTGACCATCCTGATGCCCGATCGTGGTCTGCCTACCGATGTGCGTCACATTAATGGCTACGGTTCGCATACCTACAGCTTCATCAATGCTGCCAACGAGCGCTTCTGGGTCAAGTTTCACTTCAAGACCCTGCAGGGTCACAAGCACTGGACGCACGCCGAGGCTGTGGACGTGGTCGGCCGTAGCCGCGAGACCACCCAGGAAGATATGTTCTACAGCATTGAGAACGGTGAATTCCCGAAATGGCGCTTCTGCGTTCAGGTCATCACCGAGGAGCAGGCGCGGCACGCCCGCTAAAACCCCTTCGACCTGACCAAGGTCTGGCCGCACGGTGAATTCCCGTTGATCGACGTCGGTATCCTAGAGTTGAATCGCAACCCGGATAGCTACTTCGCCGAGATCGAGCAGGCCGCGTTTTCGCCGTCGAACCTGGTCCCCGGCATCGTGCACTCGCCGGACAAGATGCTCCAGGCTCGTGTATTCAGCTATGCCGATGCGCACCGCTACCGCTTGGGCACTCACTATGAGGCGCTGCCGGTGAATGCGCCGAAGTGCCCGGTGCACCACTACCACAAGGACGGCGCAATGCGCTTCTTCGCCAACAACCCCAAGCCGGATGCCTACTACGAGCCGAATTCCTTCGGTGGTCCAGCTCAGTCGGCGTTGTACGCCGAGCCGCCGCTGGCTATCGACGGCGCTGCCGATCGCTATGACCATCGCGAAGGCAACGACGACTACAGCCAGCCCTGCGCGTTGTTCCTGCTGTTCGACGAAGGCCAGAAGCAGCGGCTGTGCGGCAACATCGCCGGGTCCATGGCTGGGGTTCCGCAGTTCATCATTGACCGTCAGTTAGCGCACTTCGATAAGGTGCACCCGGACTACGGCAACGGTGTGCGTGCCGCGCTGGAAGCTGCCAGATAACTCGCAGCTTCCTGTAAAGAAAAGGCCGGGCAGCAATGCCCGGCCTTTTCTCTTATGCGTCATATGGATCAGGCGCGATCGCGCTCCAGAAGAGGCTTGAGGAATCGCCCGGTGTGCGATTGAGGCATATCCGCGACTTCCTCTGGGGTACCGGTGGCAATGATCTGGCCACCCTTGGAGCCGCCTTCCGGGCCCAAGTCCACTAGCCAGTCCGCAGTCTTGATTACGTCCAGATTGTGTTCGATGACCACTACTGTGTTGCCGTGATCGCGCAGGCGGTGCAGTACGTCCAGCAACTGCTGGATGTCCGCGAAGTGGAGACCCGTTGTGGGCTCGTCGAGAATGTACAGCGTCTTGCCGGTATCACGCTTGGAGAGCTCGCGGGACAGCTTCACTCGCTGTGCCTCGCCGCCCGAGAGGGTCGTCGCCGACTGCCCCAGGCGGATGTAGGACAGGCCCACGTCCATCAAGGTCTGCAGTTTGCGGGCGATGGCGGGAACCGCGTCGAAGAACTCGCGAGCTTCTTCGATGGTCATCTCCAGCACTTCGTGGATGCTCTTGCCCTTGTAGCGGATCTCCAGGGTCTCGCGGTTGTAGCGCTTGCCCTTGCAGACGTCGCAGGGGACGTAGATGTCTGGCAGGAAGTGCATCTCCACCTTGATCACGCCGTCGCCCTGGCAGGCTTCGCAGCGGCCGCCCTTTACGTTGAAGGAGAAGCGCCCCGGGCCATAGCCGCGGGAGCGGGACTCCGGTACACCGGCAAACAGTTCACGGATCGGTGTGAACAGTCCGGTGTAGGTCGCGGGGTTAGAACGCGGCGTGCGACCAATGGGGCTCTGATCGATGTCCACCACCTTGTCGAGGTGCTGCAGGCCGTCGAAGCTCTCGTGGGTCGAGGCCTCCAGCGAGGTAGCGCCATTCAGCGCGGTGGCGGTGATGGGGAACAGGGTGTTGTTGATCAGCGTCGACTTGCCGGAGCCGGATACGCCGGTGACGCAGGTCAGCAGGCCCACAGGGATCTCCAGATTCACCTGCTGCAGATTGTTTCCGCTGGCGCCCTTCAACTTGAGGGACTTCTTCTTGTCCCGAGGCGTCCTCTTGGCCGGCACTTCGATCTTCACCCGGCCGGACAGGTACTTGCCGGTGAGCGAATCGGGATGGGCCATCACTTCGTCCGGTGTGCCTTCGGCGACGATCTGTCCGCCGTGTACGCCGGCCCCCGGACCAATGTCCACTACATAGTCGGCCAGGCGGATCGCGTCTTCGTCGTGTTCGACCACGATCACCGTGTTGCCCAGGTTGCGCAGGTGAGTGAGGGTGGCCAGCAGGCGCTCATTGTCCCGTTGGTGAAGGCCAATGGAAGGTTCGTCGAGGATGTACATCACCCCCACCAGGCCGGCGCCGATCTGGCTGGCCAGGCGGATACGCTGGGCTTCACCGCCTGAGAGGGTGTCGGCGCTGCGGTCCAGGGTCAGGTAGTCGAGGCCGACGTTGACCAGGAATTGCAGGCGCTCGCGGATTTCCTTGAGAATTTTCTCGGCGATCTCGCCGCGCCGACCGGTCAGGCTCAATCCGCCGAAGTAGTCCGCGGCATCGCCCACCGGCAGGCTGGTAACCGCCGGCAGGGTTTTGTCGCCTACCCACACATGGCGCGCCTCGCGGCGCAGGCGGGTACCACGACAGTCGGGGCAGGGCTGGGTGCTGAGGAACTTTGCCAGCTCTTCGCGCACGGTGGCCGATTCGGTTTCGCGG
The DNA here is from genome assembly GCF_038440135.1 of Pseudomonas sp. OTU5201. Taxonomy (NCBI): domain Bacteria; kingdom Pseudomonadati; phylum Pseudomonadota; class Gammaproteobacteria; order Pseudomonadales; family Pseudomonadaceae; genus Pseudomonas; species Pseudomonas sp. OTU5201. The sequence goes on from NZ_JASATC010000007.1 coordinate 17,462, forward strand.
TAGCGGCGCTCCAGGTTGGGGATGATCCCCTCGAAGGGATGGGAACGCTTGACGATGTCGCCACGGTCATTGAGGTAGCGGAAGTCCACATCCTCGCGGCCGCTGCCGAAGAGGATCGCTTTCTGGTGTTCGGCGGAGAGTTCGTCGAAGGGCTTCTCCAGGCTGAACCCATAGTGCGAGGCCAGGGAGCCGAGCATCTGGAAGTAGTAGACGTTGCGACGGTCCCAGCCGCGAATGGCGCCTTCGGCGAGGGTCAGCTCGCCGTTGACCAGGCGCTTGGCGTCGAAGAACTGCTTCACCCCGAGGCCGTCGCAGGTGGGGCAGGCGCCGGCCGGGTTGTTGAAGGAGAACAGCTTGGGCTCGAGCTCGCTGATCGAGTGCCCGCAATGGGGGCAGGCGAAGCGCGCAGAGAAAATGATCTCATCGCCTACTTCATCATCCATGGGCGCCACCAGGGCGATGCCGTCTGCCAGGTTAATGGCCGTCTCGAAGGATTCCGCCAGGCGCTGCTGCAGGTCTTCACGGACCTTGAAGCGGTCCACCACCACATCGATGGAATGCTTCTTCTGCTTGTCCAGCTTGGGTAGCTCATCCAGCTCATAGAGTCGGCCGTTCACCCGAGCACGGACGAAGCCCTGGGCGCGCAGCTCTTCGAACACCGCCAGGTGCTCGCCCTTGCGCTCGCGGATCACCGGTGCCAGCAGCATCAGCTTGCGGCCTTCCGGCAGGGCCAGGACCTGGTCGACCATCTGGCTGACGGTCTGTGCTTCCAGCGGCACGTCGTGGTCCGGGCAGCGTGGCGTGCCGACGCGGGCATAAAGCAGGCGCAGGTAGTCGTAGATTTCGGTAATGGTTCCGACGGTGGAACGGGGGTTGTGGGAGGTGGATTTCTGCTCGATGGAGATGGCCGGAGAGAGACCTTCGATGGTGTCTACATCGGGCTTTTCCATCATCGACAGGAACTGTCGGGCGTATGCCGACAAGGACTCCACATAACGGCGCTGGCCTTCGGCATAGAGCGTGTCGAAAGCCAGCGACGACTTGCCGGAGCCGGACAGGCCGGTAATCACGATCAGCTTGTCGCGGGGCAGGGTGAGGTCGACGTTCTTCAGGTTATGGGTACGTGCCCCACGGATCAGGATCTTGTCCACAACGGCCTCACTTGGCGGTCGGAAACCGCCGATTATACGGCCCGCCAAGGGAGCGCGGCAAAGCGTCACAAGCGTGTCGCAATCCGCGGGGACTGCTAGAATGCGCGGCATTTTTCGGGCTCCGGCGGCAGCCGGGCACCCAGGACCGGGTGGTCAGCCAGGCAGGGGTGCATGACGCAGGCCCCGATCGTTATTCCCTGAGGCACCTATGCACGATTCCCACTCTGAACGTATGAGCGGCAGCGAAACGCGCGCGGCCAGCGGCCTGGCCCTGGTGTTCGCCTTCCGCATGCTCGGCATGTTCATGGTATTGCCGGTGCTGGCCACCTACGGTCAGGACCTCGCCGGCGCCACTCCGGCCCTGATCGGCCTGGCCATCGGTGCCTACGGCCTGACCCAGGCAGTGCTGCAGATACCCTTCGGCGTTATTTCCGACCGTATCGGTCGCCTGCCGGTGATCTATATCGGTCTGCTGATCTTCGCCGCCGGCGCCGTCGTGGCAGCCAATGCCGACTCCATCTGGGGTGTGATCGCCGGACGTGTACTGCAGGGGGCTGGCGCCATCTCCGCGGCGGTCATGGCGCTGCTCTCCGACCTCACCCGCGAACAGCACCGCACCAAAGCGATGGCCATGATCGGCATGAGCATCGGCGTGTCCTTCGCCGTTGCCATGGTGGTCGGTCCGCTGCTGACACGCGCTTTTGGCCTGTCCGGGTTGTTCTGGGCCACGGCCATCATGGCGCTGTTCGGGATCGTGATTGTTGCCACCATGGTTCCGCGTGCCGCGCACCCGTTGCAGCACCGCGAATCCGGCGTGGCGGGCCAGGCATTGCTGCCCACCCTGAAGCATCCTGACCTGCTGCGGCTTGACTTCGGCATCCTCGCTCTGCACGCCATCCTGATGGCCAGCTTCGTTGCCCTGCCGCTGGCGCTGGTTGAAAAGGCCGGCCTGCCCAGGGACGAACACTGGTGGGTCTACCTCACTGCGTTGCTTGTGGGCTTCTTCGGCATGGTGCCTTTCATCATCTATGGCGAGAAGAAGCGCCAGATGAAGAACGTCCTGGTCGGTGCGGTCGCCGTGCTCTGCGCCTGCGAGCTGTTCTTCTGGCAGTTCGGTAACAGCCTGCGCGCCCTGGTCTTTGGCGCCATCGTCTTCTTCACCGCCTTCAACCTGCTGGAAGCGTCGCTGCCGTCGCTGATCAGCAAGGTCGCCCCGGCCGGCGGCAAGGGCACCGCGATGGGCGTCTATTCGACCAGCCAGTTCCTTGGCGCGGCGATCGGCGGCATCCTCGGTGGCTGGTTGTTCCAACATGGCGGGCTGTCGACGGTGTTCGTCGGCTGTGCGGTGGTCTGTGCGATTTGGCTGGCCATTGCTGTTACTATGCGTGAACCTCCGTACGTGACCAGCCTGCGCCTGCCGCTCAGTGCAGCGGCCGTGGCCGATACCGGGCTGGTTGCGCGTTTGCTGGCTCTGCCCGGAGTGGCAGATGCCGTCGTGGTGGCCGAAGAGGCGGCCATTTACATCAAAGTGGATTCTGAAAAACTGGACCGCACGTCCCTGGAGCGCCTGATCGAATCGGCCCCGGAACGTGCTGAAGCCTAGGAGAACGTCATGGCCCGTGGGGTTAACAAAGTCATTCTGGTTGGTAACGTCGGTGGTGATCCGGAAACCCGCTACTTGCCCAACGGCAACGCGGTGACCAACGTCACCCTGGCCACCAGCGAGTCCTGGAAGGACAAGCAGACCGGCCAGCAGCAGGAGCGTACCGAGTGGCACCGCGTGGTGTTCTTCGGCCGTCTCGCCGAGATCGCCGGTGAGTACCTGCGCAAGGGCTCGCAAGTCTACGTCGAAGGTTCCCTGCGCACCCGCGAGTGGGAAAAGGACGGCGTGAAGCGTTACACCACCGAGATCGTGGTCGACATCAACGGCCAGATGCAGTTGCTCGGCGGCCGTCCCGGCAGCGAAGGCGACGCCCCGCGTGCTCCGCGCCCGCAGCGCGAGCCGCAGCAGTCCGCCCCGCAGCAGCGCCCGGCTCCGCAGCCCGCTGCCCAGCCGGCGCCGGACTACGACAGCTTCGACGACGACATCCCGTTCTGACCCTACCCGGGATTTTTTCCTGAGGTTTAGGCTGAAACCCCCGCACTGCGGGGGTTTCGCGTTTCTGCGCACTCAAACCCGTGCTCCGATGATCAGTACCTGGCAACGGTAACTCGGCCGGGCGATCTGTGCAGGGCTGCAGCCAGGTCCTGTGTGCGATGCGTGAATGGGGTATGAGTGTTCAGGAAAGGGCATTGCCCCCATTGATATGACGCTATGAGCCATTGTTCGGAGCGGGAGGCCTTCGTGCCATGTCTTCCGATGGCGGTGCATTCGATGTGAACACCTGCCTGAACATGGGTGTTAACAGCTTGTTGCCATACTCACTCAGGTGGTCATCATCGTAATAAAGTGGACGGCCGTTCTTGCTTCCCTGGCAGCGCCCTTCACTACAGAGGTAGGGTAAAGGGTCCAGGATCTTGACGTCACAGCGCCGGGCAGCCTCGTCTTGAGCACTCCACACAAAGGCGTGCCTTTTGTGATACTCGTCAATGGAGATCGAAACCTCCTCGGGCTTGCCAAATAGCAAAGAGCGAGAAATTGTTTTTGGTACGTTGACCATCATTTCCGGGAATGGGCGCACCAGGTATACAGGGCGTTCCTTTGCAATGCTGCAAGCGGTTTCTATAAGTCGTTCCTTGAATTCGTCAAGATACTCCTTGGTTGGCGTGTCATGGATCTTAGAGAAATAGGCTAGTAGCTTGTTTGTGCGTCGATCGGGGTTGTGGTCGCCAAAGGCGTAGGCCGAAGTCCTGTTTACGATGATAAGTGGGATGTTTTTGCTGTATTTCCTTAGGTTTGAAATCGCCCATTCATTGAAGCCGTGGCAGTCTTCACGGCTGTCGGTGTCCTGGGGGATGATATGAATGCCACTTATTGTTGGGCAGCTGACATAGCTCCAGTCTACGATGCCTTCGTCTTCGTTATACAAGGCCGCCTGAACCGAGGTTGTTATCGCATCCGCATGGCTATCACCCATGACGATGGCCCTTACATGCTTTCCTCCATAGATGCACGATCTTGATTCGACTCCGCCTTTGGTAAGGCATTGATCGCGCCGTGGCTTTACGTTAAGCGATTCGTTTGCTGCGGTTTCAATATTGTTCTGGATGCGACTTTCAAGGTTTTGATAGCGAACGCCGACGGCAATGCATCCGGTTGCAATCACGGATGCTCCAAGTATTGCGATGTTGTTCTTCAGGACGAAGTTGCTTGACCATTTTCGAGTTGGATTTTCAATCCAGTGATAAGAAAGTTCGCCTAGCGCGACGCTGATTAATAATCCGGCTGCGATCCAGTGGCTTTCGTGTTGAACCCCTGCGTAAGTGAAGAGGACCACCACTGGCCAGTGCCATAGATAAATCGAGTAGGAACTGTTGCCCAGCCTTTGGGTGATAACGTTGGTCGTGAATGGCGAGTTACGACGGCTGGCTGCCAGTGTCAGCATTGCACCTATCGCGGGTAACGCAGCATATCCACCGGGCCAGGCGGTTTCTGCATCAAATAGCTCGATGGAGAGTACGATCATGGCCAGGCCAGTGAGTTCCATTGCTTGGGCTTGTCGTGCATGGAAGGTACGTTGACGGGTAACCCACCAGACCATTCCACCGGCCAGCATTTCCCAGGCTCGAGCGGGAAGTAAATAAAAGGCCGCTCCTTGGGCGTGATGCGTGAGATAGATAGAGTATGCGAATGAAATTCCCCCGACACCGAGCATGGCCCACTTGACCCATTGCTTGCCGAATAGGCGCCAGATGATCACTATCGCCAATGGCAGAAGAATATAAAACTGCCATTCGACCGACAGGGACCATGTATGCAGTAGCCATTTGTCATGGGATTCCGAATCAAAATAACCTGATTCACTCCAGAACTTTATATTGGACAGGAAGACAATGGCGGTTGCCGCGTGAGTTCCGAGCTTCCGGTAATCAACCGTCGGAAGCCAAAACCAACCCAGGATCAACAGGGTAATGCAAAGGACCAGCAGGGCAGGAATGATTCGGTTGGCGCGCGCAATGTAGAATTTCCAAATGGAGAAGCTCTGTTTGTCCATGCCGGAAATGATGATCTGCGTCATCAGGAAGCCGGAGATCACAAAGAATACGTCGACGCCAATGAAGCCGCCGGAGAATCCCGGAACGTCGAAGTGGTATAGCAGCACGGCAATTACAGCCCAAGCCCGTAGTCCATTGATATCATTGCGAAATGATTTTTGGGCGGGAATTGGCGAAGTAGTTGGCGTTAAGGGCATGGCAGGTCAAATTTCCTGACAACCAGGTTTAACTGTTGGCCGCGGGTGGCCGATGATTTGTTACTTCAGCCTAGCGCCTATGCGCATGATTTCTTGCTTTATAAGATGTCGTTTGTCGTCTGTAGCTGGTCGTCTGTCGCTCAGCGAGCGACTGCTCAAGGACAGCCAGGTGGGAGTGAACCGATGAATCAGGCATTGGGAGTACGGCCCTGACCTTCTTGGTCGAGGCCTGGTGGCAATGGAGTTCTCGCAAACCCTGAAACCGGCTCGATCAGTACCGGTAAACCCAGAAGCGGCCTCCGGCGGTGCCTTTCCCCTTGCCCGGCGAGGGGATTCCGGTCGCTCATTCGAAGTCGAACGTCAAGGTAGCCCTGGTATCGAAGGGCAGCGCTCAGGGTCCGTCCTTTCACTTCTGGTGGCGACTAGAGATCCTGAGGATGAGTGTCATCGTACAACTCGGTGGGCTATGATGGTCGCTCAGTTCTAGCCGGATCGACCTTCACGATGGACAACCCAAGCCCCCAGCAACGCCCGCGGCGCAAGCACCGCAGCCTGGCGCAGGAGCTGGTGACCGAGCTCTCCCAGCAGATCCAGAATGGTGTGATCAAGCGAGGTGAGAAGCTGCCCACCGAGTCGGCCATCATGGAAGCGCAGGGTGTCAGCCGCACTGTGGTGCGCGAGGCCATTTCACGGCTGCAGGCGGCCGGCCTGGTGGAAACCCGCCACGGCATCGGCACCTTCGTGCTGGATATCCCGAGCCCCAGTGGCTTCCGCATCGACCCGGCGACCATCGTCACTCTGCGCGATGTCATGGCCATTCTCGAGCTGCGCATCAGCCTGGAGGTGGAGTCCGCCGGGCTGGCTGCACAGCGCCGCAGTCCTGAGCAGCTGACCGCCATGCGCGAAGCGCTGGACACCTTCCTCAGCGCAGCCCATGGCACCGATGCGGTGGCCTCGGATTTCCAGTTCCACCTGCAGATCGCCCTGGCCACCGGCAACCGCTACTTCACCGACATCATGACCCACCTGGGCACCAGCATCATTCCGCGCACCCGGCTCAACTCGGCGCGTATCGCCCATGACGATCGGGAGCATTACCTCGCTCGCCTGAGCCGTGAGCACGAGGATATCTATGAGGCCATTGCCCGCCAGGACAGCGACGCGGCCCGGGCAGCCATGCGCCTGCACCTGACCAACAGCCGCGAGCGTCTGCGCCAGGCCCACGAAGAGGCCGAGAAGGCCCGCCACGGCTGAGGCCGGCCCGTACGGGACAAGGGCCGCATCATGCGGCCCTTGTTGTTTGTGCGCTTGGCCGATGATCCCTTCCCGAGTTCGGTGGTGGGCTGAAGCCCGCCCTACGCGGAGCGCCGCCCGGCCCACCCTGCGATTCCCGTTCGTGAGTCCGACGGTCGCGGCGGAGGAGGGCGAATCGCTTTTTCTCATTCCCCCGGTTGTCGATTTCGAGTCTATGTTATATGTTGTCGTACAACTAATTGGATTGTTTCAGCGCACTGCTGGAGCCGCCTGGTCGCAGGACCAGGCACGCAAGGCAGGTTTCTTGCCGCCCTCGAATCCTCTGATGGCGGCCGTTTTAGGGGTTAAGTCCTGATATAGAGCCTTTCCATGGACTGGAAGGATGCCGGCCAACGCCGCGCCTGGAAAGCGGGCGAAGAGCGAACAGAGGGATGAGTGGGGGTTGGCAATCTTTTTAGTTGTACGATAACGTATCTCTCAGGCCGAATTGCCGGCTCCACTCAAACCGCTTCGCAGGGTGCTCGAATAATGAATCCACAAGAACTCAAGTCCATCCTCTCCTCCGGCCTGCTGTCCTTTCCCGTTACGGACTTCGACGCTGCCGGCAACTTCCGCGCCGACACCTATGCCCGTCGCCTGGAATGGCTGGCGCCTTACGGTGCTTCGGCGCTCTTCGCCGCGGGCGGTACCGGTGAGTTCTTCTCCCTTGCGCCGGACGAGTACTCCGCCGTCATCAAGACTGCCGTCGACACCTGCGCCGGCAGCGTGCCGATCCTCGCCGGTGTTGGCGGTCCCACCCGTCAGGCTATCCAGTACGCCCAGGAAGCCGAGCGCCTTGGTGCCAAGGGCCTGCTGCTGTTGCCGCATTACCTGACCGAAGCGAGTCAGGAAGGCGTGGCCGCCCATGTCGAGCAGGTCTGCAAGTCGGTGAACATCGGCGTGGTGGTCTATAACCGCAACGTCTGCCGCCTGACTCCGGCGCTGCTGGAACAACTGGCCGAGCGCTGCCCGAACCTGATTGGCTACAAGGACGGCCTGGGCGACATTGAACTGATGGTCGCCATCCGCCGTCGTCTCGGTGACCGCTTCAGCTACCTGGGCGGCCTGCCTACCGCCGAGGTTTATGCAGCCGCCTACAAGGCACTTGGCGTGCCGGTGTATTCCTCTGCGGTGTTCAACTTCATCCCGAAGACCGCGATGGACTTCTACAACGCCATCGCCCGTGACGACCACGAAACCGTCGGCAAGCTGATCGACGACTTCTTCCTGCCCTACCTGGAAATCCGCAACCGCCGCGCGGGCTATGCCGTCAGCATCGTGAAAGCCGGCGCGCGAATCGCCGGTTATGACGCCGGTCCGGTCCGCGCACCGCTGACCGACTTGCTGCCCGACGAGTACGAGCGTCTCGCCGCGCTGATCGACGCCCAGGGCGCGCAGTAATCCGCAACCAGGAGAAGGCTCGTGACTGAGAAACGCTTCGACAATTACATAGGTGGGGAGTGGGTGGCTGGCAGCGGCTACTCGCGCAACATCAACCCCTCCGACCTCTCCGACTGCCTGGGCGAGTACGCCCAGGCTGACGCCGCCCAGGTGGCCCAGGCCATCGAAGCCGCCCGCGCGGCGTTCCCGGCCTGGTCCGTTTCCGGCATCCAGGCCCGCGCCGACGCGCTTGACAAGGTGGGCAGCGAGATCCTCGCCCGCCGCGAAGAGCTGGGCACCCTGCTGGCGCGGGAAGAGGGCAAGACCCTGCCCGAAGCCATTGGCGAGGTCAGCCGCGCCGGCAACATCTTCAAGTTCTTCGCTGGTGAGTGCCTGCGCCTGTCCGGCGAAGTCGTGCCCTCGGTACGGCCCGGTGTCTCGGTGGAGGTCACCCGCGAACCCCTGGGTGTGATCGGCCTGATCACGCCCTGGAACTTCCCCATCGCCATTCCGGCCTGGAAGATCGCCCCGGCGCTGGCTTACGGCAACTGCGTGGTCTTCAAGCCCGCCGACCTGGTGCCGGGCAGTGCCTGGGCGCTGGCCGAAATCATCTCCCGCGCCGGTTTCCCCGCTGGCGTGTTCAACCTGGTGATGGGCAGTGGCCGCGTAGTCGGTGAGGCGATGGTCAATGACGCACGCGTCGACGGCATCAGCTTTACCGGTTCCGTCGGCGTCGGCCGCAGCATCGCTGCCGCCTGCGTCGCTCGCGGTGCCAAGGTCCAGTTGGAGATGGGCGGCAAGAACCCGCAGGTAATCCTCGATGACGCCGACCTCAAGACCGCCGTCGAGCTCGCCGTGCAGAGTGCTTTCTACTCCACAGGCCAGCGCTGCACCGCCAGCAGCCGCCTGATCGTCACCGCCGGTATCCACGACCGTTTCGTCGAGGCGATGGCCGAGCGCATGCGTGCCATCCGCGTGGGCCACGCTCTGCAGACCGGCATCGATGTCGGCCCTGTGGTGTCCCAGGCGCAACTGGAACAGGACCTGCGCTACATCGACATCGGCCGCGACGAAGGCGCGCGCCTGGTGGCCGGTGGCGAGCGCGTGCGCTGCGACACCGAGGGCTACTTCATGGCGCCTGCACTGTTCGCCGATAGCGAGGCGGGCATGCGCATCAGCCGCGAGGAAATCTTCGGCCCGGTGGCCAACGTCATCCGCGTCGCCAGCTTTGATGAGGCGCTGGCGCTGGCCAACGATACCGAGTTCGGCCTGTCCGCCGGTATCGCCACCACCTCGCTCAAGCACGCCAACCACTTCAAGCGTCACGCCCAGGCCGGAATGGTCATGGTCAACCTGCCCACTGCCGGGGTGGATTACCACGTGCCGTTTGGTGGTCGCAAAGGTTCGTCCTACGGCCCGCGCGAACAAGGTCGCTACGCCCAGGAGTTCTACACCACGGTGAAGACCACCTACATCGGGAGCTGATCCGACGCGTCAGAAAAACGTGGGGCAGGGCCTGCCCCGCGCTTCAACAGGGACTACCGGTACAACAACAAGCACAGGTAGGAAATGCTCGTGAAGATCGAACGAGTCAGAGTCACACCCATCGCCTTGCGCGATGCATCGCTGTCACGTGCCCGTAGCGGTCGCTTTCAGGGCGCGTCCACCCTCCACGTCCTCCTGGCCGGGTGTCACGAGCTGTCACCTTCCATCGAGAGCCGAAGTCGGAATGACGCACGGCAGATGCGCAAGTACGACCCGGCCCGGACAATCCACAAACCGAGGTTCTGAACCCCACCCGCTGCTTGCGGAATGCACTACGACACTCGCGCGAAGATCCGCGTGAGTTCTTCGACAAGAACAATTCAGAGAGAAGAACCATGGGCGAAGCACTCAAACAATCCCGTGTGCGTTACCTGATCCTGTTCATGCTGTTCCTGGTGACCACGATCAATTACGCCGACCGCGCCACCATCTCCATTGCCGGCTCCGCCATCCAGAAGGAGCTCGGCATCGACGCCGTCATGCTCGGCTACATCTTCTCCGCCTTTGGCTGGGCCTACGTGCTCGGCCAGATCCCGGGCGGATGGCTGCTGGACCGCTTCGGCTCCAAGCGTGTCTACGCCTTCAGCATCTTCACCTGGTCGCTGTTCACCCTCTTGCAGGGCTTCGTCGACATGGTGCCGATCGCTTGGTCGGTGGCGACCCTGTTCATGCTGCGCTTTTTGGTGGGCTTCGCCGAGGCGCCGTCCTTCCCGGGCAACGCGCGCATCGTCGCCGCCTGGTTCCCCACCGCCGAGCGCGGCACGGCGTCCGCCATCTTCAATTCCGCGCAGTACTTCGCCACAGTACTTTTCGCCCCGCTGATGGGCTGGATCGTCCACAGCCTGGGCTGGGAACACGTCTTCATCGTCATGGGCACCATCGGCATCCTGTTCTCCGGGGTCTGGCTGAAGTTCATCTACAACCCCAAGGAACACCCGCTGGCCAACCAGGCGGAGATCGACCACATCGCCGCCAACGGCGCCCTGGTGGACATGGACCAGAACCGCAAGCTGCCGGGCAACGGGCCGAAGTGGGAGCACATCAAGCAACTGGTCAGCAACCGCATGATGGCCGGCATCTACCTGGGCCAGTTCTGCATCAACGCGCTCACCTACTTCTTCCTTACCTGGTTCCCGGTGTACCTGGTGCAGGAGCGCGGCATGACCATTCTCAAGGCCGGCATCATCGCCTCCTTGCCGGCCATCTGCGGCTTCATCGGCGGCGTGCTTGGCGGTGTGCTGTCCGACTGGATGCTGCGCCGTGGCCATTCCCTCAGTGTGGCGCGCAAGACTCCGATCGTCTGCGGCATGCTGCTGTCGATGAGCATGATCCTCTGCAACTACGTGGACGCTGACTGGATGGTGGTGGGCTTCATGGCCCTGGCCTTCTTCGGCAAAGGCATCGGGGCCCTCGGCTGGGCGGTGATGTCGGACACTTCACCCAAGCAGATCGCCGGCCTGTCCGGTGGCATCTTCAACACCTGCGGCAACCTGTCTTCGATCACCACCCCCATCGTCATCGGCTACATCATCGCCGCCACCGGCTCCTTCAAGTGGGCCCTGGTGTTCGTTGGCGTCAACGCCTTCATCGCCGCGTTCAGCTACCTGTTCATCGTCGGCGAGATCAAGCGTGTCGAACTCAAGGGCGAAAAGCCTGAAGCCGGCGCCACGGCGACCGCTCCCGAGACAACCGCCGCCAGCCCGGCCCGTTAACCCGAGAAGGACAGCAAGATGACTCAGCACCAACTGCCCAGCAGCACCCCGCGCATCACCGAGCTCACCGTCGTGCCGGTGGCCGGTCAGGACAGCATGCTGCTCAACCTCAGCGGCGCCCACGCTCCGTACTTCACCCGCAACGTGGTGATTCTCAAGGACAACGCCGGCCATGTAGGCGTGGGCGAGGTTCCCGGCGGAGAAGCCATTCGCCAGACCCTGGAGGATGCCCGCGCGTTGCTTGTGGGCCAGTCCATCGGCAACTACCAACGCCTGCTCAACCAGGTGCGCCAGGCATTCGCCGACCGCGACTCCGGTGGCCGTGGCCTGCAAACCTTCGATCTGCGCATCGCCATCCATGCCGTCACGGCCCTGGAGGCGGCCTTGCTCGACCTGCTCGGCCAGCACCTGGAAGTGCCGGTGGCCGCCCTGCTCGGCGAAGGCCAGCAGCGCGACGAAGTGGAAATGCTCGGCTACCTGTTCTATGTCGGCGACCGCAACAAGACCGAGCTCGACTACCGCAGCGAAGTGGACGCCGATGACGCCTGGTTCCGCCTGCGCAACGAAGAGGCGCTGACCCCTGAAACGGTCGTGCGCCTGGCCGAGGCGGCCCATGCCCGCTACGGCTTCAACGACTTCAAGCTCAAGGGCGGCGTCCTGCGCGGCGAAGAGGAAATCGAGGCGGTCACCGCACTGGCCGAACGCTTCCCCGAGGCTCGCATCACCCTCGACCCCAATGGCGCCTGGTCCCTGAAGGACGCCATCAGGCTGTGCCGCGACCAGCACCGTGTGCTGGCCTACGCAGAAGACCCCTGCGGTGCCGAGAACGGCTACTCCGGCCGCGAGGTGATGACCGAGTTCCGCCGCGCCACTGGCCTGCCCACCGCCACCAATATGATCGCCACCGATTGGCGCCAGATGGGCCACGCCATCTCCCTGCAATCGGTGGACATCCCCCTGGCCGACCCGCACTTCTGGACCATGCAAGGCTCGGTGCGCGTCGCGCAGATGTGCAACGACTGGGGCCTGACCTGGGGCTCCCATTCCAACAACCACTTCGACATCTCCCTGGCGATGTTCACCCACGTCGCCGCGGCGGCGCCGGGCAAGATCACCGCCATCGATACCCACTGGATCTGGCAGGACGGCCAGCGCCTGACCAGGGAGCCGCTGCGTATCAAAGGCGGCAAGGTGGCGGTGCCGCAGAAGCCGGGCCTGGGTATCGAATTGGATATGGACGAACTGGCCAAGGCCCACGCGCTGTACAAGTCCAAGGGCCTGGGCGCTCGCGACGACGCCATCGCCATGCAGTACCTGGTGCCGAACTGGTCCTTCAACAACAAGCGTCCCTGCCTGGTGCGTTGAAGCAGACTCGTAGGGTGGACATCGCTCTTCATGTCCACCATTGGCGGGTGATCCCACCTCCGATGGTGGATCGGTGAAGCGTGATCCACCCGGTTAGACGTGCGGACAACAGAACAACAACAGAGTCAGTGCCGTAGGGTGGGCTTCAGCCCACCGTCGATGCCTGAACTCAGAACAACGGAGTCAGCCATGCAGTTGATCCAACACCAGGACTCGCCTCGCCACGTGCGCCTGCACCCGGACGACAACGTCGCCATCGTGGTCAACGAACAGGGCGTCGCCGAAGGCGGCCAGTTTCCCGATGGCCTGGTCACCTGTGAATCCATTCCCCAGAGCCACAAGGTCACCCTGGTGGACATTCCTGCTGGCGGCGCCGTGCTGCGTTACGGCACCGTCATTGGCCATGCCTTGACGCCCATTCCCCGCGGCAGCTGGGTACGCGAGGAACTGCTGAGCATTCCCGAAGCGCCGGGGTTGGAAAACCTGCCCATGGCCACTGCCGTGCCTGCGCCCATGGCGGAGCTTCCCGGCTACACCTTCGAAGGGTTCCGCAATCCGGACGGCAGTGTCGGCACGCGCAATATCCTTGGTGTGACCACCACGGTGCAGTGCGTAACCGGCGTGCTGGATCACTGCGTCGACCGCGTGCGCAAGGAAGTCCTGCCGAAATACCCCAATGTCGATGACGTGGTCGCACTGACCCACAGCTACGGCTGCGGCGTGGCGATCAATGCACCGGATGCGGTGATCCCGATCCGCACCCTGCACAACATCGCACGCAATCCCAACCTTGGCGGCCAGGCGCTGGTGATCGGACTTGGCTGCGAGAAGCTGCAGGCCGAACACCTGATGCCGGGCGATGAGCTCACCGCCGGCCAGGACGAGGAAGCCTGGCTGTTCCGCCTGCAGGATTCCGCCAGCGGCTTCGCCGGCATGGTCGAGCAGATCATGGGCATGATCGAGGACCGCCTGAAGGTCCTCGACCAGCGCCGGCGGGAAACCTGCCCAGCGTCCGAGCTGGTGCTGGGCATGCAGTGTGGCGGCAGCGATGCCTTCTCCGGCGTCACCGCCAACCCCGCCCTGGGTGTGGCCGCTGACCTGCTGGTGCGCGCCGGCGCCACCGTGATGTTTTCGGAAAACACCGAAGTGCGAGACGGCATCCACCTGCTCACCCCGCGCGCCGCGACCCCCGAAGTGGCCCAGGCGCTGGTGCGCGAGATGGACTGGTACGACCGCTACCTGGCCCGAGGCATGGCCGACCGCAGCGCCAACACCACGCCCGGCAACAAGAAGGGCGGGCTGAACAACATCGTCGAAAAGGCCATGGGCTCCATCGCCAAGTCCGGCAACAGCGCCATCGCTGGCGTTGTCGCTCCCGGCGAGCGCGTGCGCGGCAAGGGCCTGCAGTATTGCGCGACCCCGGCCAGCGACTTCGTCTGCGGCACCCTGCAACTGGCCGCCGGCATGAACCTGCATGTATTCACCACCGGACGCGGCACGCCCTACGGCCTGTCCATGGTGCCGGTGATCAAGGTCTCCACGCGCACCCAACTGGCTGAGCGCTGGCCCGACCTGATCGACGTTGACGCCGGACGCATCACCAGCGGACGCATCACACTGGATGAGATGGGCTGGGAGCTGTTCCGCTACTACCTGGACGTGGCCAGCGGTCGTGAGCACACCTGGGCGGAGAAGCACCGGCTGCACAACGACCTGACCCTGTTCAACCCCGCGCCGGTGACCTGAGTTACCGGCGTCGCATCGGAGATTCCGGATGGAGCCCAAGATCCTCCACGTCGGCCCGCTGACCGAGCGCTTCAACCAGCGCCTGGCCAATGAGCATGACGTTGTGCCGCTGTGGCAGCAGGGCGATGCCTTGGCCTTTCTCGATGCGCACGGCACCGCGTTCGAGGTGGTGGTCACCTCGGCGCGTTTCGGCTGCTCCGCCGCCATGCTCGAGCGACTGCCCAAGGTGCGCGCCATCTGCAGTTTCGGTGTCGGCTACGACGCCATCGCCATCGATGCGGCGCGCCAGCGTGGCATCCAGGTCAGCTCCACGCCGGACGTGCTCAACGACTGCGTGGCCGACCTGGCCATGGGCTTGCTGATCGACTGCGCGCGGCATATCAGTGCGGCGGATCGTTTCGTGCGTGCCGGTCTTTGGCCGGCTGGCAACTTCCCCCTGGCGAGCAAGGTCAGCGGCAAGCGGTTGGGCATCGTCGGCCTCGGCCGCATCGGCAAGGATGTCGCGCGCCGAGCGGGGGGCTTCGACATGCTGGTGCGCTACCACAACCGCCGACCGGACGCTGACGCCCCCTACGGTTTCGAGCCGGACCTGCAGGCGCTGGCCCGCTGGGCGGACTTCCTGGTGCTGACCTGCCCCGGGGGCGCTGCCACACATCATCTGATCTCTGCCGCGGTGCTGGAGGCCCTGGGGCCGGAGGGCATTCTCATCAACGTTGCCCGGGGTTCGGTGGTGGACGAGCCGGCGCTTGTTGCCGCCCTGGCCGAAGGCCGTCTGGGCGGTGCCGGGCTGGATGTGTTCGAGTCCGAGCCCCATGTACCCGAGGCACTTTTCGCACTGGACAACGTGGTGCTGGCGCCGCATGTCGGCAGCGGCAGCCGTGATACCCGCTTGCAGATGGAAGAACTGGTGTTCGCCAACCTGCGGGCATTCCTCGACAAGGGCGAGGTGCTGACCCCGGTGGTCTGAACTCGCCCGCTCCCCATAGCGGTGGTCGCGTCGGGCGGCCCCACTATGCGGCCCCGGCCACAAGCCGGACGCCGTTTCCTCCCACGAAATTGAGCTGCAGATTCGCAGTGATGGCGCACCACGAGTGCGCCGATTTTTTCGTCTCCCCAGGTTTTTGTCGGTCAGGTAGAGGAACGAAACCCAGCGATCTCGGGTTTCGTATTGTCCTGTGGGCCCAGCCGCCCTCACCCCAGCCCTCTCCCTGAGGGAGAGGGGGCGATCCGAGTCAGTGCGGATAACTCAGAGAATCGACAGGGGATAGTTGATGATCAGGCGGTTCTCGTCGAACTCGTTGTTGCTGAAGTCGCGGCGAATGCTCGCGGTGCGCCACTGATGTAGCGGTTCATCAGCGTCAGGCCGGCACGTCGCGCAGCACGAAGCTGCCGCCGCCGAGGTTCTCTGCCTGCAGCGAGGTTCCGTCGAGCAATTGCGCCAGGCCGGCTTGCGCCGAGTAGGTGCCATTCAGGCCCTGGGTACTGAGGCCGCGGGTTTGCGCCGGAGTGGCGGAGAGGTTGATGCCGGCTTCGCGGGCGAAGCGGTTCAGCGCCTCATCCAGGGCCCCAGCGGGAATGGCGCAGCTTGAATTCATTCCCTTTGCCATGGCAGGCGGAAAAACCCGCCAGAAAATTCAAAGGTCAATCCTGTAGGGGCGATTTCAATCGCCAAGGGCGGCGCAGTTGCCCCCAAAGGACCTCGACGGGAAGGCCGTCGGCCGCATGGCGAATGAATTGCCTCGGTCTGCATTGCGTATTGTAAGCAGCCGCATTGCCCCTACACAGTGAGTTCTTCGCCAGAACGCTCAGGCCCTGGCCTCCACCGTCACCCACCAACGGGTGCGGTAGTGCAGTTGTACCGGCAGGGTGCGTGGAAGCAGGGCCAGCAGTTTGTCGGTGTCGTCCAGGCGGAACACGCCGGAGAGACGCAGGTCATGGATGCTTTCGGCGCAGGCCAGGTGGCCATGGCGATAGCGCGAGACTTCGGCGAGGAAGTCTGCAAGGCGCATGTCGCGGGTGACGATCAGCCCGTCGACCCAGGCCCCGGCCTCGAAGTCCAGTTGTTGCACCGGGCGGATGCCCTCCCGGGTCAGATCGAAGCTCTGGCCTGCCTCGACTGCTGGGGCTTTTACAACTGCGCCGTGTGCCGGGGCGGCACCACTGTCGGAATGGTTCGCGGGGGAATCGCTGATGGGTTTCGCGAGCGAAGCGAAACCCATCGGGCGGCGTCGATGGGTTTCGCAGGGAGATAACGCAGCCGCTCAGCGATACCAGCGCGGCGTGTACACCCAATCCTCGCCATTGCCCTTCGGCACACGCCGGGTCAGCGAGGAGCCGATGATCACCAGGGTGCGCATGTCGACCTGCTCCGGGGTCAGCTCGCCGAGGCTGGTGAGGGTGAGCTTCTCGGCCGGGCGACCGATGTCGCGACCCAGTACTACCACCGTTTCCGGCCGGCGATGTCGGGAGACGATTTCCAGCGCGCGGCCCAGTTGCCAAGGGCGCGCCCTGGAGATGGGGTTGTAGAAGGCCATGGCCAGGTCGGCGGCGGCGGCGTGGTCGAGACGGTGCTCGATCACTTCCCAGGGCTTGAGGTTGTCCGACAGCGACAGCAAGCAGAAGTCATGGCCCAGGGGCGCTCCCGCCTTGGCGGCAGTGGCCAGCGCCGCGGAGACGCCGGGGAACACCTGCAACTGGACCTGCAACCACTGCGGATCGCGGGATTCGTCCAGGGCCTCCAGCACGGCGGCGGCCATGGCGAAGACGCCCGGGTCACCGGACGACACCACCACCACGCGGCGACCGCTGGCCGCCAGCTCGAAGGCATGGCGGGCCCGCTGCAGTTCTTCGCGGTTGTCGGTGCAGTGCGCCACCTGATCGGGGCGCAATGGGCCGGCCATGCGGATGTAGGTCTCGTAGCCCAGCAGGTCCTCGGCCTCGTCCAGCGCCTGGCGTGCGGCCGGCACCATGAACTCGGCGGCGCCCGGGCCAAGGCCGACCACAGTCAGGCGCCCGCGCGGCTTGCCGATCAGGGCCGGGTCCAGCGGCTCATCAGCCCGATAGAGACGAATGCCGTGAACGTGCAGGTGCAGGGGCGGCAGGGCGGTTTTTTCGATAATGAAGCGCAGCGGCACGCCTAGCTCGGTGGCGGTCGCTGCCAATACGGTGTCAGTCATGCGCTCGCGATCTGCCAGCAGGCAGGCCAGGGACAGCGGCGCCAGGCCTGCATCCATCAGGGCCTGGCGCACGATATCGGCATTTGCCTCGCCATCGATTCGCGCTACCGCCACGCGGGGGTGGATCAGCAGTTCGTGGCGCTCGGGTGGACGTGCTTCGGCGGTGATGTGGATAACCCGTTGCGCCTCATCCGCCAGGGGCAGGCGGACTTCATCGAGCCACGGCGCATCGCCCTGCACGCGCACGGCTTCGCCGCCCAGCAGGTCGGAGACGAAGCGCTTGCCCTGTTCGATGTCGGCCAGGGCGTAGCCCGCTGGCGGGTCCAGCAGGCAGGCGCCGAAACGCAACTCGCCGCTGGTGGTGATGGCCGGCGCCACGTCCAGCGTGGCGGCGATCTCCCGCGCCATGCGGTTGACTCCACCCAGCCCGCCGAGCAGCGGCACCACCGCGCTGCCGTTTTCGGCGACTGCCAGTACCGGCGGCTCGGCGCCTTTGCTCGCCAGCAGTGGCGCCAGGGTGCGGATGACGATGCCAGCGGCGCACAGGGCGATGATCGGCGTATCGCTGCTGTACAGCCCACGCAGGGTGTCGCCGAACTCGGCATAGCCTTCGTCCGCGCCTTCGACGCGGCCATTCAGGCCAAGCACGCGTGCCTGTGGATAAAGTGCCTGGATGCGTCGAGCCGTTGGCAGGCCGCCGTTGCCGAGCAGGATGATGGCCGGGGCGTTGTGCTGCTCCATCAACCTCTCCACTTCTGACCGGGAATGACGATCATCGAGAAGTAGGGCGACGCCATGGGGTCCACCTCATCCAGCGGCACGATGCGCTGGTTGGCCATGGTGGCGCGCTCCACGTAATGGGCACGGCTGGCGATGCCGAGGTCCTGGAGGACACGGCGCACCTTGTCGAAGTTGCGCCCGAGCTTCATCACCACGGCGGCTTCGGCATCGCGCAGGCGGACCTTCAGTTCATCTTCCGGCAGCACGCCGGAGAGCACCGAGAGGCTCTGGTTGCGGTACACCAGGGGCAGGCCGAGCACCGCCGCGCTGCCCAGCATGGAGCAGACGCCGGGCACCACTTCCACCTCGTAGCGCTCGGCCAGGCGATCGTGCAGGTACATGTAGGAGCCGTAGAAGAAGGGGTCGCCTTCGCAGATCACCGCCACGTCGCGGCCGGCGTCCAGGTGCCGGGCTACCTGCTCGGCGGCGGTGTCGTAGAAGTCGCTGATCACCGTCTCGTAGGACAGCGGCGGTTCCAGTTTTTCGGTGGTCACCGGATACACCAGCGGCATGCGCTGCTGGGTTTCGGTCAAATGCTGTTCGATGATGCCGAAGGCGTTGCCGCCCTGGCCCTGGTTGGCCTTTGCCTTGGCCACGAAATAGCCCACCACCGGCGCCGATTGCAGCAGGCGCAGCGCCTTGAGCGTGATCAGTTCCGGGTCGCCGGGGCCTACTCCGAGGCCGATCAGCCGTCCTTTGCCGGTCATCATTCCACCTCCGTGGCCAGGGCGTTGACCGCCGCTGCCGCCATGGCGCTTCCACCGCGGCGGCCCCGCACGATTACATAGGGCACACCACGGCTGTCGGCGGCGAGCATGTCCTTGGACTCCGCCGCGCCGACGAAGCCCACCGGGAAGCCGAGGATCAGCGCCGGTTTCGGTGCACCTGCGTCGAGCATCTCCAGCAGGTAGAAGAGCGCGGTGGGGGCATTGCCGATCACCACCACGCTGCCTTCCAGGTGTTCGCGCCAGCGCTCAAGCGCCACTGCCGAGCGGGTGTTGCCCAACTCGCGCGCCAGCTCTGGTACGCCCGGGTCGTTGAGGGTGCAGATGACCGGGTTGTCCGCCGGCAGGCGGGCGCGGGTGATGCCCTCGGCCACCATGCGCGCATCGCAGAGGATCGGCGCGCCATTGGCAATGGCCGCGCGCCCGGCCGCTCCGGCACCGAGGGAGAAACGCAGGTCTTCCACCACGTCGACCATGCCGCACGCGTGGATTACCCGCACTGCGAGCTTTTCCAGGTCGGCGGGGATTCCGGCGAGGTTGGCTTCGGCGCGGATGATGGAAAAGGAGTTGCGATAGATCTCCTGACCATCGCGGATGTACTCGATCATGGGGTGGAACTCCAGGTGTCAGGAGGGGAGGCCAGGCGTTCGCCGGCGTCCTGAAGGCTGATGTCGCGCGCCAGCAATCGGCCGAAGCCGGTACCGCCGCGCTGATAGAGGTCATAGCGGCCCGGGGCCTTGGCCAGCAGGGTGAAGGGCGCCACATGGGCGGCGGCGCAGGAGCGCGGGCAGCCGCTGAGATGAACCACCGCGTCTGGCGGCAGCAGCGGCGCCAGAGCCAGAGCATCGGCCTTGGTATCGGCCAGGCCTTTGGCGCAACCGGCGGAGCCGGTGCAGGCGATCAGTCGCGCCAGGGGCGCACTCGCATCGGTGGCCATACCGAGCTTTTGCATCGCTCGCAGGGCCGCCTCGGGATCACGGGCGTTGGGCAGCAGCACCGATTGCCAGGGCGTCAGGCGCAGGCTGCCATCGCCCAGGTTGTCGGCGAGATCGGCCAGTGCTTTGAGTTGCGCTGCAGTCAGGCGGCCGAGCGCGGGCGCACCCCCCACGTGGAGGCCATCGCGAATACCGAGATGGGCGAAGGGCTGTGGGGCGGCGCGGCGCCAGTCGCCGGCCGGCAGCAGCGGTACGTCCAGCCGCTGTTGCAGGCGCAACAACAAGTCGCCCTCCGGGTGTTCGGCTAGCAGGTGGCGCATGCGTGTCTGCTCGGGCCGGGCCAGTTCGAGGAACAGTTCCAGCACGGCTTCCACCAGCGCTGGAACCTGATCGCGCGGCACGGCAGCCAGGGCGGGGGCGTCGTCGGCGGCTCGTGGTGGGCAGCCGGCGAGCCCGAAGGCGAACAACGCGTGTTTACTGTCACCCATGGCCGACAGCCAGAGATCGTGGGGATGCTCCAGCATCGCCATGGATTCGCCGCCATCGAGCAACAGGGCGAACTTGGGCGAGAGGGCATGGAAGTGCGCCTTGTCCTGCAGCAGGGCGAGGATTTGCCCGGCAAGCGGCGCGCTATCCATAAGGGCGGAGGCATCCAGGCCGGCCAGCGGGCTGACCATCAGATTGCGCACATCGTCGGCGCCGGGGGAGCCTGCGCCCAGGCCGGCGGCCAGGAGGGCGTCGATCAGCGCCTGCTCGGTGCCGGGCTTCACACCACGAATCTGCAGATTGGAACGGTTGGTGGCCTCGATCACGCCCCCGGCGTGGGCACTCGCGGCCGTCGCGATGGCGCGGGCCTGAACCGAGCTCAGGCGCCCGCAGGGCAGCTTGATCCGGCAGATCCCGCCGTCCTTCGCCTGGACGATACGCAGCAGCCCCGGGCAGGCCGAGGGGCGTATGGATAGCGATGTGGGCCGGGCGTGCTTCACTCAGGTCACCATGGTTGGCGTCGCGGCGACCCGGGCCCCTGAGTCAGGGACAACGTTGCACCGATACACCCCGCTCGATGCGACCACACGCGACTGGTTCCACCGGCAGGTCTCCTGGCTGGCAGGTCATCATCCATTGCGGCCTTCCCGAACGGGGTTCAGTGGCCTGAAATGCATGGACTCGCTGCTTACAGTTGCGGGGGCAGCCACGGCTCGACCGTGTTCCCTCTTAGGCTGGGACTCGTCAGGTGAGCGCCAGCGACCGATGAAGGGCGCTATTATGCCCGCTTTGCCCGGACCTATGAAAAGGCTGCCTGTCGGGAGCCGATCAGCCGTGGCGTTTTCGGAATCGAGGACAGCGAATGCAGCCCTGGCTGACGGTAGTGGGAATAGGTGAGGACGGCTACGCGGGCCTCGGCAAGGCCGCGCGCCGTGCGTTGCTGGGCGCCGCCGAAGTGGTCGGCGGCCCGCGCCAGCTTGACCTGTTGCCGCACTGCATCCGCGCGCGCCGCAGCCCCTGGCCCAGCCCTTTTTCCCTGGCACCGGTACTGGAGCAGCGCGGCACGCCGATCTGCGTGCTGGCCAGCGGCGACCCCATGCTGTTCGGTGTCGGCGCCAGCCTGGCGCGGCAGGTGGCTGCGGAGGAGATGCGGGTGATCCCGGCACCATCGTCCTACTCGCTGGCCGCCGCGCGGCTGGGCTGGCCGTTGCAGGACGTGACCTTGCTCTCGGTCGTCGCCCGTCCCCTGGCTGCGTTGAATGCTCACCTGTACGACGGCGCCCGCCTGCTGGTGCTGAGCAATGACGGCAGCAGCCCGGCGGCCATCGCCGCGTTGTTGACTGAGCGTGGTTTTGGCCCGAGTCGGCTCAGCGTGCTGGAGCACCTGGGGGGCGAACGTGAACGACGCATCGACGGCATCGCCGGCGACTGGTCCCTCACCCAGGCTGCCGCGCTCAATCTGCTGGCGGTCGAAGTCCACCCCGACGAAGGCACTCGCTCGCTGCCGCTGACCACAGGCCTGCCCGACGACGCCTATTGCCACGACGGCCAGCTCACCAAGCGTGATGTCCGCGCCGTCACCCTGGCGCGGCTGGCACCGCGGCCGGGTGAGCTGCTCTGGGATGTCGGCGCCGGTTGTGGCTCCATCGGCATCGAGTGGATGCGCGCGCACCCGGGTTGTCGTGCCATTGCCGTCGAAGCCAACGCAGGCCGCCAGGCACATATCCGCCACAACCGCGATGCCCTTGGCGTGCCCGGCCTGCAACTGGTCGCCGGTCAGGCCCCGATGGCACTGGAGGGCTTGTCTGCGCCGGATGCCATTTTCATCGGCGGCGGTGTCACCGAGCCCGGCGTGCTTGACGCTTGCTGGAGCCAGCTCAAGCCCGGCGGCCGCCTGGTCGCCAACGCCGTGACCCTGCAGAGCGAAGCCATGCTGGTAGCCTTTCGCGAGCTGCACGGCGGCGAACTCACCCGCATCGCCATCGCCCAGGCACAGCCGCTGGGCGGCTTCGATACCTGGCGTTCGGCGTTGCCGATTACCTTGCTTGAAGTGACAAAGTGATCCCTAGGTAAACCCCTTGAGCGGACCCGCCATTCTCCATGCGTGACGAAACCCCCGAACAACCCGGCCCCCTGCGCAGTGGCTACACCACTGGCAGTTGCGCCACGGCCACCAGCCTGGCGGCGGCGCGCCTGCTTTTGGGCGGCGTGGCGGCGGATGCGGTGGAGATCGTCCTGCCCAAGGGCCAGCAGGTGCTGATGCGCCTGGAGTTCTGCCGCTTGATCGAGGGTGGCGCCGAGGCAGGCACCCTGAAGGACGCTGGCGACGACCCGGACGTGACCCATGGTGCCCTGATCTACGCCCAGGTGCGCCTGGCTACCGAGCCGGGGGTGCGCTTCCACGCCGGCCCCGGCGTCGGCACCGTCACCAAACCCGGCCTGACGCTGGCCGTAGGCGAGCCGGCGATCAATCCGGTGCCCCGGCAGATGATGATTGAGCACCTCACTCGACTCGCTTGCGACCACGGTTTTGCCGGCGGCTTCGAAGTGACCCTCTGCGTCGAGGGCGGCGAGGCACTGGCGCTGAAAACCATGAACCCGCGCCTGGGTATTCTCGGCGGCCTTTCCATCCTGGGCACCACCGGCATCGTCCGGCCGTTCTCCTGTTCGGCCTATATCGCATCGATCCATCAGGGCATCGATGTCGCTCGCGCCAATGGCTTCACCCACCTGGCGGCCTGCACCGGCAACGCCAGCGAAGACACCATGCGCCGTCGCTACCACATGAACGACACCGCGCTGATCGAGATGGGCGACTTTGCCGGTGCCGTGCTCAAGCACCTGCGCAAGGCACCCGTGGAAAAACTCAGCCTGTGCGGCGGTTTCGGCAAGATCAGCAAACTCGCCGCCGGCCATATGGACCTGCACAGCCGCAACTCCAGCATCGATCTGCCGCTGTTGGCGCAGTGGGCCGCCGAACTGGGCGCAAGCGCCGAATTGCAGGCGGCCATGTGCGGTGCCAATACCAGCCAGCTGGCGCTGGTCATGGCCCATGACGCCGGCATTCCCCTGGGCAATGCGGTCTGCGCCCGCGCCCTGGCCTTCGCCCGCAAGACGGTGCCGGCCAGCGTGGCGCTGGAAGTCTTCGCCATCGATCGCCAGGGCAATATCGTCGGCGAGGCTGTGGAGCAACGATGAAACGCATCCTTCTGCTGGGCGGCGTCAGCGAAGCCCTGGCGCTGGCGCGCCGCCTCGGCACCGAGCATGTCTACAGCCTCAAGGGCCTCGGCAAGGTGCCGAATGACCTGGCCTGTCAGGTGCGCGTTGGCGGCTTCGGCGGCGCCGAGGGGCTGGCGCGCTTCATCGCGGAGGAGGGCATCGATCTGCTGGTCGATGCCACCCATCCCTATGCTGCACAGATGAGCCGGAACGCCGCAGCGGCGGCCGAACTGGCGGGCATTTCCTGCTGGGCCCTGCGTCGCGCCGGTTGGCAGGCGGGCCCGGATGACGACTGGCAAGAGGTGGTCGATTGGGACGAGCTGATCGAAGCCCTGAAGCGTTTCCGTCGCCCCTTCTTCACCCTCGGCCGCGAACCCTTGGAGCACCTGCACGAGATCCCGGCGCAGCAGTACTGGACAGTGCGCTGCCTGCAGGGGGAAGCGGCGGGTGAACGCTTTGAGGTGATTGGCGCTCGTGGCCCCTTCGATCTGGACGGCGAGCGTGAGTTGTTCGCGCGGCTGCACTGCGATGTGCTGATCAGCAAGAACAGCGGCAGCCAGTCCACCGAACCCAAGCTGCAAGTGGCCCGCGAGCTGGGGCTGCCGGTACTGATCCTCAAGCGCCCGGAGCTGCCGCCCGTGGCCCGTGAATTCGATTCCGTCGAAGGCCTCTGGCAGGCCCTCGCCATCCATCTGGAAACCCCATGACCGCAACACCTTACGCCCGCGTGCTGTTCGCCGGGCCGGACCTTGCCGAAGGCTCTTTCGCCGAACTCTTCCGCCGCCAGCTCGTTGCCTTGCGTGGCGAGGCGGCGCTGGCCGATATAGTCGACACCAGCGGCGGTCACGACCTCCTCTGGCAGCAAGTGCAGGCAAGCGAGCGTCCGCTTTTGGTGATCGATCTCGATCCGCAATCTTCCGCGCAGCATCTGGATTGGCTGCGCAGCGAACTGAGCGGGTTGCAAGCGCCCGAGCAGCTCTTCGCCGCCAGCCTGCTGGGCCAGTACGACGCCGACCCGGCCGGCGCCGCCTGCGCCCTGGTCGAGCGCACCGAACTGCATCTGGCCTGTGTCGATGTACCGCAACTGCCGGAGCACCACTCCTGGTCCTGCATCCCGCCCCACGCCCGCCGCCTGCTGCTGTGCAACGGTCCCCGCTGCACCCGTCGCGGCGCCCTGCCGCTGTGGAAAAGCCTGCGCGAACAACTCAAAGCCGCCGGCAAGCTGGAGTGCGCAGGCGGGGTGCACATCACCCGCACCCAATGCCAGTTTCCTTGCGATGAAGGGCCGACCGCGAGCCTGTATCCAGAGGGGGAGTGGTACCGGATTCGTACCGCCGAAGAGGTCGTGAGGCTGGTGCAGGAGCGTATCGTCGAAGGGCGGCAGGTGCCGGAGTTGTTGATGAAACCGTAGCGGGGGTCGGGCGCGCCCATTCAGCGTAGCGATAGCCGTCGAACGCGGATCGCGTGGTTGGAATGCTTCGTAGGATGGCGTAGAGCGAAGCGAAACCCATCGGATCACAGCTCGGCGATCAGCCGATACTCTGCCCCCAGTTCCTCCGCCAGCTTCTGCGCGCGTCCCAGCCGGATCGGTCCGCCCTCGATATCCACCAGCAGTGCCGAGCATTCCAGCGGGTGCAGCGCCGGCCAGTCCTTCAAACGCCCATCGGTGAGAATTAGCATCCGCTGCGCCTCGGCCGGCTTCTGCCGTTGTCGCCGCGCCAGCCAGTGGGCGGATTGCTGCAAGGCTTCGATCAGCGGCGTGCCGCCACCGGCGCCGAGTTCGGCGAGCCAATGGTGCAGGGCGGGGGAGGCCTTGCTGCCTTGCCAGAGCCACCGCGGCTGGCGGCCGGTGGCGTGGAGCACGGCGAGGCGGGCGCGCTGGCGGTAGGCATTTTCGAAGAGCCCGGCCAGCAGCCCCTTGGCCTGGGACAGCGCGCCATGGCGGCGGGTAGAGGCGGAGGCGTCGACGATCACCAGCCAGAGCTGCTCGGGGTACTGGCTGCGTGGCGCGCGGACGAGATCGGCGGCCTTGCGCGGGCGGCCGCGCAGAAGGGTCGGCAGCCATTGGATGGCGCCCTCTATTCCCGCGTGGCGAGCGCCGCTGCGACCGTTGCCGAGCGTGCCGGGTCTGGGTCGGGCACCCGCCCCTGTGACCGTGCGCGGGCGGATGCTCAGGGCTTTTTTGGCCAGCGCGGCGGGTCGCGCCGTTCTCCGATGGGGACGGCTTGTGCGGGCAATTCGCCCCACTGGCCTTCGCCACCGGACGCCTGCGTACGCGACTGGGCGGGCGGCGACTGCGGAGGCTGTGTGGCGGGCGGCGGGGTGTGAGTGCGACGGTGGGCGAGGGCGAAGTGCTCGACGGCGTCGATATCCGCAGCCTCGATGCGATCAGCGCCGCGCCACGCCGCGTGGGCGCGGGCGGCACGCAGCCAGACCAGATCCGCGCGCAGGCCGTCGACACCGGCGGCGAAGCAGCGTTGGGCGATTTCATCCAGGGCAGCATCGTCCAGTGGGATGGTCGCCAGGCGGGCGCGGGCGTCCCGGCAGCGTTGGGCGAGGGCCTGTTGCGCGCCATTCCATTGGGCGGTGAAGCCTTGCGGATCGGCGTCGAAGGCGAGTCGACGGCGGACGATCTCGGCGCGCTCGGCCGGCTGCGGCTGGCCGCTCTGCAGCACCTTGAGGCCGAAGCGGTCCAGCAGTTGCGGGCGCAGTTCGCCTTCCTCGGGGTTCATGGTGCCGATCAGCACGAAACGGGCGGGGTGGCGATGGGAAATGCCGTCGCGTTCTACCTGGTTCACACCACTGGCGGCCACATCCAGAAGCAGGTCCACCAGGTGGTCGGGCAGCAGGTTCACTTCGTCCACATAGAGCACGCCGCCGTGGGCCTTGGCCAGCACGCCGGGAGAGAACTGAGCGCGACCTTCGCCGAGGGCGGCGTCCAGGTCCAGGGTGCCAACGATGCGCTCCTCGCTGGCGCCCAGTGGCAAGGTGACGAAGAGGGCTTCCGGTAGCAGGTCGGCGATGCCCCGGGCCAGGGTGGACTTGGCCATGCCACGCGGTCCTTCGATCAGCACGCCGCCGATGGCAGGGTCGATGGCGGCGAGGTAGAGCGCCAGCTTCAGTTCATCGGAACCGACGACTGCGCTCAGGGGAAAGTGGGGAAGGTCGGACATGGCGGGTTCCTGAAAACGCATGGCGGGCATGTTAGCGAAAGCCCGAGCGCGCCGATAGAAATCAGTGATTGAACGCCGTGCGGCGATGCAGTAGGTTAGCCAGCATTCGCTTTGGAGATTGTCATGCCGCACCTCGCTTCCACTTCGCTCATCGCTTCCCCGGCTCGCGCCGTGGCGGGTGTGCGTGTGGCCGCTGCGGCCAGCTATTTCTATGGGTATTGGTTTAGCCACGGGCTGACCTGATACCCATCAGGCGGCCCACTCCAGCAGGGTCGCCGCCAAAGCTCCACGAAACCCCCGGTCGGCAACCCGACCGGGGGTTTTTGTTTTCCGGCCCACAAGGCCAAACACATGAAATTCGAGGATCGCACCATGATCAGCTACCGCACCTACCCGACCTATTACCGCAACTCCAACTGGCGATTTAGCCGCTCCCGCACCGTACAGACACCTTTGAATCGAACACCCAGATAGCGCCGCGCGCGGATCGAGCCGCGCCGGCTGAGGACGCCAGTCATGAACTCTTCGGTTTCCGTTCTGCCCACCGCTGTACAGCCGCTCCACGCCATGGCGCTTGAGGCTGCCCTGCCCACGTCGCGCAGCACCCAGCCGCTGCCCACTCCCGCCGAACTACGCCAGCGCCTGCCGCTGAGCCATGCGCTCGCCCGCCAGATCAACGCCCAGCGCGAGGCCGTGCGTGCCGTGCTGGATGGCGAAGATTCGCGCCTGCTGGTGGTGGTTGGCCCCTGCTCCATCCACGATGCGGATTCCGCCCTCGACTACGCCCGCCGCCTGGCCGCCCTGGCGCCGGAAGTCAGCGACCAGCTGCTGCTGGTGATGCGCGCCTACGTCGAGAAGCCGCGTACCACCGTGGGCTGGAAGGGCCTGGTCTACGATCCACACCTGGACGGCAGTGGCGACATGGCGGAAGGCCTGGCCCTGAGCCGCCGACTGATGCTGGAGATGGTCGAGCTGGGCCTGCCGGTCGCGACTGAGCTGCTGCAGCCGCTGGTCGCCGGCTACCTGGACGACCTGCTGAGCTGGGCCGCTATCGGCGCGCGCACCAGCGAGTCGCAGATCCACCGCGAGATGGTCAGCGGCTTGGACCTGCCCGTGGGCTTCAAGAACGGAACCGATGGCAGCCTCGGCATCGCCACCGACGCCATGCGCTCGGCCGCCCATGCCCACCAGCACTTCGGCATTGATGAGCTGGGGCGACCGGCGCTGGTGCAGACGGCAGGCAATGCGGATACCCATCTGGTGCTGCGTGGTGGTCACCAGGGGCCCAACTATGACGCGGCCAGCGTGCAGGCCGCCCGTGCCGGCCTGGAGAAACTCGGCATTGCGCCGCGCATCCTGGTCGATTGCAGCCACGCCAACAGTGGCAAGGACCCGCTGCGCCAGCCGGCCGTGTTGCAGGACGTGATCGACCAGCGCCTGGCAAGCCAGGACGCCCTGCGCGGGGTGATGATCGAGAGCCACCTGTTCGATGGCGCGCAATCGTTGTCCTGTGACCTGCGCTACGGGGTTTCCATCACCGATGGCTGCCTGGGGTGGGCAGGGACGGAGGCGATCCTGCGGGAGGCGGCGGCGCGTTTGAGGGGGTGACTCGCGCCGATGGCGGAGTGCCAAGGCTGAATCACTTGCACGGACAGCACCCTCTCCCCTTGGGAGAGGGTTGGGGTGAGGGCAGCATCATGCCGCTCGGTACATGAGGGACACCCCGTTCCCCTCAATGCTCCTCGATATCCAGCAACAGGTTCTCGATGGCCTCACGGTACCCGCCGGGGTTCTCCCACAGCCCACGCTGCTGGGCCTCCACCAGGCGCTCGGCGATGTCGCGCAAGGCTTCGGGGTTGTGCTGGTGGATGAATTCGCGGGTGTCCGCGTCCAGCAGGTAGGCGTCGGCCAGTAGTTGGTACTGGTGGTCGTCGATCAACTCGCTGGTTGCGTCGAAGGCAAACAGGTAGTCAACCGTTGCCGCCAGTTCGAAGGCGCCCTTGTAGCCGTGGCGCTTCATGCCGGCGATCCACTTCGGGTTGGCGGCACGGGAGCGGACCACGCGAGCCAGTTCTTCCTTCAGCGAGCGGATACGCGGCAGGTCCGGCTGGCTGTGGTCGCCGTGGTAGCTGGCCACTTTCTCGCCACGCAGGGTTTCGGCGGCGGCGAGCATGCCGCCCTGGAACTGGTAGTAATCGTTGGAGTCGAGTATGTCGTGCTCGCGGTTGTCCTGGTTCTGTAGCACGGCTTGCAGCCGCTGTAGCCGCTGGGCGAAGCGTTCCCTGGCCGGGGTGCCGGCATCCTGGGCGCCGTAGGCATAGCCGCCCCAGTTGAGGTAGACCTCAGCCAGCTCGGCGCGGTCCTGCCACTGGCGTTCCTCGATGACGCCCTGCACCCCTGCGCCGTAGGCGCCGGGTTGGGCACCAAACACGCGCCAACCAGCTTGTAGGCGCGCATCCTCGGCGGGCAGGCCCTCGTCGGTGAGGCGTTCGCTTTCTGTTTTCACTCGCGCCGCCAACGGGTTCATATCCTCCGGCTCATCGAGTTCGGCCACGGCCTGCACAGCAGCGTCGAACAGGCGGATGAGGTTGGCGAAGGCATCGCGGAAGAAGCCCGATACGCGCAAGGTCACGTCCACTCGCGGGCGGTCGAGCAGGGACAGCGGCAGGATTTCGAAGTCTTCCACCCGCTGGCTGCCGGCCTGCCACACCGGGCGTACGCCCATCAGCGCCAGTGCCTGGGCGATGTCATCGCCGCCGGTGCGCATGGTGGCGGTGCCCCAGACGGAAATGCCGAGCTGGCGCAGGTGGTCGCCATGGTCCTGCAGGTGGCGTTCCAGCAGCAGGCTGGCGGACTGGAAGCCCAGTCGCCAGGCCGTGGGCGTGGGCAGGTTGCGCACGTCCACGGTGAAGAAGTTGCGCCCGGTAGGCAGCACGTCGAGGCGTCCGCGGCTGGGGGCGCCACTGGGGCCGGGCGGGACGAAGCGACCTTCCAGCGCCGCCAGGACGCCGCCGATCTCGGCATCGCCACAGGCGTCCAGGGTGGGGGCGATGACGGCGCGCAGGTTGTGGATAACCGCATCGCTTGCCGGGCCAATGGAACCGAAGTCAGTGGTTTGGATCAGGCCCAGGGCCAGCAGCTCAAGACGCTCGCGCGTGTCGCCATTGCTGCGCCAGGGCTCATTGCTCACTGCGTCCAGCAATGCTGGGCGGGGGCCTTCCCAGGGTTCGGCCCAATTGAGGTCGAGCGGGTCGCGGCCCAGTTGCAGGTCGCCGGCCAGGGCGCGCAGCAGGCTGGCGTTGGCGCCCTTGCCGTCGCCACGGGGGATGCGCACCAGGGACAGCAGCGTGTCGTCGCGCAAGCGTCCTGCGGGAGATTCGCCGAACACATGGAGGCCGTCGCGGATCTGCGATTCCTTGAGGTCGCAGAGGTAGGCGTCCAGTTGCGGCAACCAGCTCTCCGGGTCGTCGCTGATGACCAGGTTCAGTTCGCGATCCAGCGCCGTCGCCTTCACCAGTTCGAGGATTTCCCCGCGCAGCTGCACGGCGCGGCGCGGGTCGAGCAGGGAGGCGTCGTAGTACTCGTCGGCCAGGCGTTCCAGGTCGCGCAGCGGGCCGTAGTTCTCGGCGCGGGTCAGCGGCGGCATCAGGTGGCCGATGATCACCGCCTGGGCGCGGCGCTTGGCCTGGGCGCCTTCGCCGGGGTCGTTGACGATGAAGGGGTAGAGGTTCGGCAGCGGCCCCATTGCCGCGTCCGGCCAGCATTCGGCGGACAGGCCGACGCCTTTGCCCGGCAGCCATTCCAGGTTGCCGTGCTTGCCGACGTGGATCAGCGCATCAGCGGCGAACACGTTGCGTAGCCAGAAATAGAAGGCGAGGTAGCCGTGGGGCGGCACCAGGTCGGCATCGTGGTAGATGGCCGCTGGGTCGAGTTGGTAGCCGCGCGCCGGTTGGATGCCGACGAAAACGAGGCCGAAGCGCAGGCCGGCCACCATCATGCGACCGCTGCGGAACATTGGGTCCTGCTGCGGCTCCCCCCAGCGTTCGATGACTGCGCGTTGGTTGATCTCTGGCAGGCGGGCGAAGCAGGCGAGGTAGTCGGAAAGGGCCAGGCTCTGGGCGCAGGGGCGCGCATCGAGGCTGTCCAGGTCGTTGCTGACACCGCCGAGCAGACTGTGGATAAGTGCAGTGCCGCTCTCCGGCAGTCCGGCCAGCGGGTAGCCTTCGGCCTCCAGAGCGCGAAGGATGTTGAGCGCGGCGGCCGGGGTATCCAGACCCACACCGTTGCCGATGCGGCCGTCGCGGGTAGGGTAGTTGGCGAGGATCAGCGCCACGCGCTTGTCGGCATTGGCCTTGCGCGCCAGCGTGCACCAGCGTCGTCCCAGTTCAGCGACGAAGTCCATGCGTTCCCGTTGCGGCAGGTAGCAGACCACGTCGCTCTGGCTGCGCTCGCTGCGCCAGGCCAGGCCCTTGAAGCTGATGGGGCGGGTGATGATGCGGCCGTCCAGCTCCGGCAGGGCAATGTGCATGGCCAGGTCGCGCGGACCCAGGCCTTGTGGGTTGTCGCGCCAGAGCGGTTCGTTGTCCAGCGAACAGATGGCTTGCAGCACCGGAATGTCGCGGCGGAACGGGCGCAGGCTGGGGGCGTCCGGGTTCGACTGGGCGAAGCCGGTGGTGTTGATGATCAGCCCGGCACCCGCGGCGTCCAGCCAGTTTTCCACAGCCGCCAGGCACTCCGCTTCCTTGAGGCTGGCGACGGCGATGGGCAGGGGATTCAGCCCCTGGGCGGCGAGGCGCTCGCAGAAAACGTCGATAAAGGCCGTGTTCGCGGCCTGCAAATGGGTGCGATAGAAGAGCAGTGCGGCGACCGGCTGATCGGAGCGCCAGCCGGCTTGCCAGTCTTCCAGCCGCGCCGGGCGTAGGCGCGGGTGGTAGAGGGCGACACGGGGCAGGGCCTGAGGCTCGTTCCAGGGATAATCACGGTCGAACCAGCGGTTGGCCAGGCAGTTGAACAACTGCCGGGCATTGTCCAGGCCGCCCTGGCGCAAGTACTGCCAGAGGCGCTCGGCGTCATTCGCCGGAACCGTGCACAGGTTGGCCAGCTCCGGGTCGGGACGGTCGTCGCCCGGCACCAGGATCAGCTTCGCACCCCGCTCGGCCAGGGCCACCAGTTGCTCGATGCCGTAGCGCCAGTAACCCACGCCGCCATGAACAGAGATCAGGATGACCTTGGCATGCTGCAGCACCTCGTCGACGTAGAGGTCCACCGAGGCGTGGTTCTGCAACTGCATGGGGTTGGCCAGGCGCAGGCTCGGGTAGTCGTCGGGCAATTCGCGGGCGGCTTCGGCCAATAGCGCCAGGTGCGAGTCGCCGCTGCAGAGGATCACCAGTTCGGCGGGCGTCTGGGCGAGGTGGGCGATGCCGTCGTCTGGGACGAAGCCGCCGGGTTGGGTACGCAGGAGGTGCATGATTCTTACCCCCTCTCCCTTTGGGAGAGGGTTGGGGTGAGGGATAGTCCCAGTGCGCGGAGGTAGCCCTCACCCCCGGCCCCTCTCCCGGAGGGAGAGGGGAGTTGAATGCGTTTCATGCGAGAGCCGTGCGCAGCTCATTGGCGATGGCCGCCCGATCCAGCTCCTGACCGATCACCACCAGACGAGTGCTGCGAGTTTCGTCGGTCAGCCACTTGCGGTCGAAGTGCTTGTCGAAACGCTTGCCGACGCCCTGGATCAGCAGACGCATGGGTTTGCCGGGGATTGCGGCGAAGCCCTTGATGCGCAGGATGTCGTGGCGCTCCACCAGTTGGCCGAGGGCATTGATCAGGGCGGCTTCTTCCACTTCTGGCAGGTCGACGTGGAAGGAGTCGAACTCGTCGTGGTCGTGGTCTTCGTGACCTTCGTGGTCATGGTGAGTGAGGCGGCTGTCGATGTGCAGTTCCGCCTCGGCATTCAGGCCCAGCAGCACGCTGAGTGGCAGCTTGCCGGCGCTGGCTTCGACGATCTTCACCGCAGGTGGCAGTTCCTCGGCCACCTCGGCGCGCACGGCGGCCAGGGCTTTGGCGTCGAGCAGGTCGGCCTTGTTGAGGATCACCAGGTCGGCGCTGGCCAACTGGTCTTCGAACAGTTCATGCAGGGGCGACTCGTGGTCGAGGTTCGGGTCCTGCTTGCGCTGCTCGTCCACCTGCTCGGGGTGGGCGGCGAAGGTGCCGGCGGCCACGGCCGGGCTGTCGACTACGGTGATGACGGCGTCGACGGTGCAGGCGTTGCGGATTTCCGGCCACTGGAAGGCTTGTACCAGAGGCTTGGGCAGGGCGAGGCCGGAGGTTTCGATGAGGATCTGGTCAAGGTCGCCGCGGCGCGCTACCAATTCGCGC
Organism: Pseudomonas sp. OTU5201; assembly: GCF_038440135.1. Taxonomy (NCBI): domain Bacteria; kingdom Pseudomonadati; phylum Pseudomonadota; class Gammaproteobacteria; order Pseudomonadales; family Pseudomonadaceae; genus Pseudomonas; species Pseudomonas sp. OTU5201. The sequence continues at coordinate 50,869 of NZ_JASATC010000007.1, forward strand.
ATAACCGGGAAGAACTCTTCCTGCACGGTGCAGCAGAGGCAGCCGTTGGCCAACTCGAAGACGCGGCCCATGGCCTCTTCCTCGGTGCAGCCGATGGAGCATTGCTTGAGGATTTCGCCGTCGATGCCCAGCTCGCCGAACTCGTTGACGATCACCGCAATACGGCGGCCTTCGGCGTTGTCCAGCATGTGGCGGAGCAGGGTGGTCTTACCGGCGCCGAGGAAGCCGGTAACGATGGTGACGGGGAGTTTGGCCAGGGTTTTCATGCGCGCCTCTGCGTGGTCGGTCGGCGGGCATGACGAACGCAGCGGGGCTCGCCCCGCGCAACGGATTCGCCACCGGATCACCCCGCCCGGTTGTCTGGAATTTCGTCGAGGCAGGTCTCCTGGCTCCCGACCCTGCGCTTAGCGCGGCACCTTCGCCTTCCCGCTTGCGCAGTGGCGTTTCGAAAGGCCTGGGGGCGTTCACAGTTGCGGGGGCAGCCGTGGCCTTGACCACGTTCCCTCTTAGCTCCGGCGTACAACCGGAGAACCTCGAAAGGGCGAAGGCTACGCAGCGCCTGGGCGACGGTCAATCACGGCAGTTGACGCTTGGTCGGACTCGTGATGTTCTAGCACGGTTTTTTCAGGTGCCTTGCGTCGCCGTACGCGAGGTGAAACGGGAAGTCGGTGCGTCCATTTTCGGACTAGTCCGACGCTGCCCCCGCAACGGTAAGCGATCGTAGGGTTAAGTACGCCACTGTGCCGACACGGCATGGGAAGGCATGCCCGTCCAGCCACAGGCTGGCGTCGTGAGCCCGGAGACCGGCCTGATCAGCTTTTTGGCAACCCGCGGTGGGCGGGCGCAAGCCGGAAATCTGGGTGCACTTGCGCCCGCTTCCCTCGCGCGCGTCCCTCTGCCGGTATCGTTAGCAACGCAGAGGGAATCTCCATGTCCAGCCGCACCCTGTCTCATTCCGCCGCTTCCTCCTCGACCCTGGCCCAGCGCCTTGTGCTGGCCATCGGTGCCAGTCTGATCGGCCTGTCCCTGGTGTATTTCGCCGGCTTCTCGCATATCGAGGCCGTGCACAACGCCGCTCACGACACTCGCCACAATGCCGCCTTCCCCTGCCATTGAGTGATTCCCGGATGATCAAGCGCATTGCCCAGACTGCCGGTTTTGCTGGTCTGATCGCAGCCCTGGTGCTGACTCTGTTGCAGAGCCTGTGGGTTACCCCGCTGATTCTCCAGGCGGAAACCTATGAAAGCGCCGAGCCTGCGGTTGTAGAACAGGCCCACGAACATGAACATGGCGCCGCCGCCGTTGCCCACACCCACGAGCACAGCGCCGAAGCCTGGGCGCCGGAAGATGGCTGGCAGCGCACGTTGTCTACTGGAGGCAGCAACCTGGTGGTCGCAGTCGGTTTCGCCTTGATTCTTGCCGGGCTTTTCAGCCTGCGTGGCCCGACCCGTGCCTGGCAGGGCCTGCTCTGGGGGCTGGGTGGTTTCGCCACTTTCGCCCTGGCACCGTCCCTTGGCTTGCCGCCGGAACTGCCGGGCACAGCCGCCGCTGATCTGGCCGATCGTCAGACCTGGTGGGTCGGCACCGCTGCTTCCACTGCCGTGGGCCTTGCGCTCATTGCCTTCGGCCGCCATTGGGCTCTGCGCGTACTGGGCGTCGTACTGCTGGTGATCCCCCATGTAGTAGGTGCGCCGCAGCCCGAAGTCCATTCCAGCCTGGCACCGGAAGCGCTGGAACATGAGTTCATCGCTGCTTCCCTGATCACCAATGCGGCGTTCTGGGCTGTGCTGGGCTGGGCCGCGGCGTGGCTTTACCAGCGCCACGCTTCGCCGTCTGCTTGAAGCTGGTCGCTGGGCTGGGCTGCCGACGCGGCTGCCAGACGGACGAATTGCAAGGCCTGCTGATGCAGTGCCTTGCCGAGGCCGGCGCTTCACTCGATGATCTGGCCGCGCTGGCCAGCAGTGAGGCGAAGGCCGCGGAGCCGGGGCTGATCGCCCTGTCCGAGCGGTTGCGGCTGCCGCTGTACTTCCTGCCTGTGGATATCCTTGCTGCGGAGGACATGCGCCTGAGTCAGCCGTCTGAGCGTGTCCGGGAGGTCATCGGCAGTGCAGGTGTGGCGGAAGCCGCCGCCCTGGTCCAGATCGAAGCCCTGTTCGGCGGTCGCGCCGCCCTGCTCATCGACAAACGCCGCAGCGCTGGTGCTACTTGCGCCCTGGCCTGCATCCAGCACGAGGCTTGACGGCCATGACGGTCTATTTCATCGGCGCCGGCCCCGGCGATCCAGAACTCATTACCGTGAAGGGCCAGCGCCTGATCCGCTCCTGCCCGGTGATTCTCTACGCCGGTTCGCTGGTGCCCGAAGCGGTGCTGGCAGGGCACAGCGCGGAGTTGGTGGTAAACACCGCCGAACTGCATCTGGATGAGATCGTCACGCTGCTGGCCGCAGCCCATGCGAGGGGCCAGGACGTGGCGCGGGTGCATTCGGGTGACCCATCGCTCTACGGCGCCATCGGCGAGCAGATTCGCCATCTGCGCGAACGGGACATCCCCTTCGAGGTGGTGCCGGGGGTAACGGCTACCGCCGCCTGCGCCGCGCTGCTGGGTTGCGAGCTGACCCTGCCGGAGGTTTCCCAGACCCTGATCCTCACCCGTTACGCCAGCAAGACGCGCATGCCTGAAGGGGAAGAACTGGGCGATCTGGCCCGTCACCGCGCGACCATGGCCATTCACCTGGGCGTGAGTCAGCTTGCGAAAATAATCGAAGAACTGCTGCCGCACTACGGCGCCGACTGCCCCATCGCCGTGATCCATCGCGCCAGCTGGCCGGACCAGGAGCAGGTCACCGGTACCCTGGGGGACATCCTGCCCAAGGTGGCGGCACGGGATTTCCGCCGCACGGCGCTGATCCTGGTGGGCGAGGTACTGGCCGCCGATGGCTTTGCCGATTCCTCCCTTTATCGTGCCGATCACACCCATCTCTATCGTCCAGGCAAGACGCAGCCGCCACGCGGCTAGTGACGTACGCCGGTGAAACCCGCAGAATGCGGCTCTTATGCGGCGGGCAATTGGCCCGCACACTCTCTCTAACCGGCTTTAAGCGACCTTTTTCTCTATGCGAATGCGCTTGATGCTGTTGGGTGGCGGCAATTCACTCGGACAGGCGCTGATTCGCCTGGGCGCCGAGGAAGACATAGGTTTTCTCGCTCCGCGTCCGCCTGAACAGGGCTGGGACGCCGCCAGCCTGACCCAGCTGCTCGATGACACCCGGCCTGACGCCGTGGTCAACCTCGCCTACTACTTCGACTGGTTCCAGGCCGACGAAGTCAGTGGCGTCCGCCTGGCAGCCCAGGAGCGGGGCGTGGAACGTCTGGCCGAACTCTGCCAGCACCACAGCATCGTCCTGCTGCAGCCCTCCAGCTACCGGGTATTCGACGGCTCCCGCGCCACAGCCTACAGCGAGAAGGATGAAACCGTCCCGCTCAGTGAGCGCGGTCAGGCCATCTGGCGCATGGAGCAGAGTGTCCGCGCCGTCTGTCCCAAACATGTGCTGCTGCGTTTCGGCTGGTTGCTGGACGACAGCCGCGAGGGTTCCCTGGGGCGTTTCCTCAGTCGTGCGGAGCGGGCCGAAGAAATTTGCCTGGCCGACGACCGCCGCGGTAACCCCACACCGGTCGACGATGCTGCGCGGGTGTTGCTGGCCGTGATCAAACAGCTGGACTGCGCCGCGCCGCTCTGGGGCACCTATCACTACGGTGGCCACGAAGCGACCACGCCCCTGGCGCTGGGCCAGGCCCTGCTCAGTGAGGCCCGTAACCTGCATCCGCTGACGGTGCAGGACATTACGCCCCAGGCCCACGCCGCCCGTCCCGATGCGGCGGACGAGCCGCAGAACGCAGTGCTGGCCTGCAAGAAAATCCTCCATACCTTCGGCATCAAGCCGCGCGCCTGGCGTGCTGCACTGCCGACCCTGCTGGACCGTTACTACCGCCATGGCTGATTCCCCCATCCTCATTACCGGCGGCGCCGGTTTCATCGGCTCGCACCTGGCCGATGCGCTGCTCGCCAAGGGGCAGGCCGTGCGCGTGCTGGACAATCTCTCCACCGGAAGACGTTCCAACCTGGCACTGGAAAACCCGAAGCTGGAGCTGATCGAGGGCGATGTGGCCGACGCGGCCCTGTTGACTCGCGCCATGGCTGGCTGCAAGGCAGTGGCACATCTGGCGGCGGTGGCGTCGGTGCAAGCCTCGGTGGACGATCCGGTGGCGACGCACCGGAGCAATTTCATCGGCACCCTGAATGTCTGCGAGGCCATGCGTGAGCACGGCGTCAAGCGGGTGATCTTCGCGTCCAGCGCGGCGGTCTATGGCCAGAACGGTGAAGGCACTGCGATTGATGAGGACACGCCCAAGGCTCCGTTGACACCCTACGCGGTGGACAAGTTGGCCAGTGAGCAGTACCTGGATTTCTATCGCCGCCAGCATGGGCTGGAACCGGCGGTGTTCCGCTTCTTCAATATCTTCGGTCCGCGCCAGGACCCATCCTCGCCCTATTCCGGGGTGATCAGCATCTTCACCGAGCGCGCTCTGGCCGGGCTGCCGATCACCGTGTTCGGCGATGGCGAGCAGACCCGCGACTTTGTCTATGTCGGCGATCTGGTGCAGGTGCTGGTGCAGGCCCTGGAAGCGGAGTGGCTGGAGGTCGGGCCGGTAAACGTCGGTCTCAATCAGGCCACCAGTCTCAAGCAACTGCTGGCCGCGATCGGCGACGTACTGGGTGGCTTGCCGCCGGTGACCCACGCCGAATCGCGCGCCGGGGATATCCGTCATTCGCGGGCCAACACTGCCCGCCTGCTGTTGCGCTATGACTTCCCGCAACCCACCCCGCTCAAGCTGGGCGTAGCGCGGCTGTTGGGGCGCTGATCCCACCTGGTCTTGCAGTGTCCCTGTAGTTCCCCAACACATGAAAAGGCGCCCGAAGGCGCCTTTTTACTGGGTGGTTGCCAGGGGAGTGGCTTAGAACTTGTAGCCGACGCCCACCATGTAAACCCACGGGTCCACGTCCACATCGACCTTGACTTTGCCCGCGCCGGCCAGGTCGGTTGTGGCCTGGGTGTCGATATCGATGTACCAGACGGCAGCGTTCAGCAGGATGTTGTCAGTCAGCATGTAGTCCATGCCGACCTGAGCAGCCAGGCCCCAGGAGTCGTCCAGGTCCAGGTTGCTGAAGCCCTGGCTCTTGCGCTGGCTGGTCAGGCTTTCATCGAAGAACAGGGTGTAGTTGAGACCGGCGCCGACATAGGGCTGGAAGGCGGAGTTCGGGTCCATCGGGTAGTACTGGAGGCTGAGGGTCGGCGGCAGGTGCTTGATGTCGGCCAGCTTGCCATCCAGGGCGCCGAGGCCCTTCACACCTACTTCGTGCTGGAACGGGGTAGCGGCAAGCAGTTCCAGGCCGACATGATCGGTGAGCATGTAGGTGCCGGTCAGGCCCAGTTGGGTGTCGCTGTCCAGGGTGGCTTTGGTGCCACCGACCTTGCCCCCGGCGATCGACAGGGCGGAGCTGTCTTCGTTCGGGTCTACGGTGGCGGCGCCGGCGCGAATGATCACATCGCCGGCCTTGTGGGCCTGGGCCAGGGGCGACGCGATGGCGAGGGCGAGCAGGGAGGCGGTGAGAAGATGCTTGCGCATGGAAGACTCCAGTTGGTTCTAAGTGTGTTTGGCTGGAGCCAGTTTCAGTAATTAGCAAGCTTTGTATCTTGATCCAGAGCAATATCACCGAGGGTCGATACGAAGAGGCCCGATTTGACCGGGCCTTCATGCATTGGAGGTCAGTTGCTGGGGGATTCGTACGGGTAGATCTTGCTCGCATCCATCTGGTAGCCGGCTTCGGCCAGCTCGCTGCTGCTGGCTTTCACTCGCAACGGGCCTTCGATCCAGAAGGGCTGGTAGAGCGCGTCCATCAGTACACCGAGTTCGCTCGTCACATGGACGATCTGGTTCGACGGCGGTGGCGGCACATGGATGCAGGCACCGAAGTAAGGCACCAGGAGGAACTCGGTGACGCGGCCTTCCTCGGTCACATCCAACGGGACGATGTAGCCCGGCAGCTTCACGTCCTGACCCTCCAGCTCCTTGACCACCGGGGCCGCCGGCGATTGCTGGCTGGCGGCAGGGCCGGCCTCGGCGTTGAGGGCATCGGACAGTTGCGAGAGGTCGTGTATGGGCGCTGGCGGCGCGGGTGGCGGAGCGCCTTCGGGGATCATCTCCGCCCAGGTGAGTTCGCGCACCTCGCCGGCCCAGAGCGGGGAAGAAAGGGTCAGCAACAGGGCCAGCAGGATGCGCGTCATGGAACTCTCACAAGCGAATGGACAGACCGTCGGCCAGCGACTGCCGATAGGCACGCCAGGCTGGCACCACGCCCATCAACAGGGCGGCGGCCAGAATAGCGCCGAGCAGCGTCCACTCATAGGGGCTTGGTAGAGCGAGCGGCAGGTAGAGCCCGTAATTGGCCTGCACGTAGCCCTGGCTGAGGCCGATGCCCAGATACAGCAGGCCCACGCCCAGCACCGCGCCGGCCGCGGCCAGGGTAAAGGCTTCCAGTACCAGCAGACTGCCAATGTGCCAGGGCCGCGCGCCCACCGAGCGCAGGATGGCCATTTCCCGGCGGCGTTCGTTGAGGCTGGTGAGGATGGCGGTGAGCATGCCGATCAGGCCGGTAAGCACCACGAACAGCGAGACGACGAAGAGCGCCTTCTCCGCCGTACCCATCAGGCTCCAGAGCTCCTGCAGGGCCACGCCGGGCAGGATCGCCAGCAGCGGTTCGCCACGGTACTCGTTGATCTGCCGTTGCAAGGCGAAGGTGGCGATCTTGCTGTTCAGGCCAAGCATGAAGGCTGTGATGGCCTTGGGCTGAAGGTCCATGGCTCGCGCCTGATCGGCATTGACCTTGCCGGCGCCGCGCGCGGGTACGCCGTTTTGCCAGTCGACATGCAGCGCTTCCATGCCCGCCAGGGAAATGTGCAAGGTGCGATCAACCGGAGTCCCGGTGCGGGCGAGGATGCCAACCACGGTGAAGGGCTTGTCGTCATGTTGCACCAGGCTGACGGTGCTGACGCCATGGGCGAGTACCAGCTTGTTTCCCAGTTTGTAGTGCAGGGCGTCGGCCACCTCGGCACCCAGGACCACGTCGAACATATCGGCGAAGGGCTTGCCCTCGGCCAACTGAAGCGGCCGGCCACGTCCATAGTGGTAATGCTCGAAGTAGGCGGCGCTGGTACCCATCACCCGGTAGCCACGGTGGGAGTCGCCGAGGGAGATGGGGATGGCCCACTTCACCCGTTTGTCCTGGCTGATGGCTTCGAAACTGTCCCAGCGGATGTTGTTGGTGGCGTTGCCGATGCGGAACACGGAATAGAGCAGCAGGTTCACCGAGCCGGAGCGGGCGCCGACGATCAGGTCGGTGCCGCTGATGGTGCTGGCGAAGCTGGCGCGGGCTTCGGTGCGCACGCGCTCCACGGCCAGCAGCAGGCAGACCGATAGGGCGATGGCGAAAACCGTCAGCAGCGCCGTGAAACGGCGGTTGGAGAGACTGGCCAGGGCCAGGCGCAGCAGATACATCTCAGTTCTCCTCGATGCGCGCGGCGTGGTTCAGGTCCGCCAGCGACAGGCTGCGATCGAATAGCGGCGCCAGGCTCTGGTCATGGCTGACGAACAACAGGCTGGCGCCTGCTTCAGTGCATTCGGCGAACAGCAGCTTGAGAAAAGCTTCGCGGGCGTCCGCGTCCAGGGCCGAGGTGGGTTCGTCGGCGATCACCAGCTCCGGTTGGCCGATCAGGGCACGGGCGGCGGCGACGCGTTGTTGCTGGCCGATGGAGAGGGCGTCGGCGCGGCGTTGCAGCAACTCCTCCTTCAGACCGAGGTGGCGCAGCAGGGTGGCGGCGGCGGCATCGACGCTGCCGTGGCGCTGACGGGCACGCTCGGCGCGCAGGCGCGAAAAGCGGCAGGGCAGTTCGACGTTCTCCCGCACCGAGAGGAAGGGCAACAGGTTGAACTGCTGGAAGATGTAGCCCGTGTGGTCCACGCGAAAGTGGTCGCGGGCGCTCGCGGATAGCTTCGCCAGATCCTGGTCGAGCAAGCGGATGCTGCCGCGACCGGGCTTCTGCACGCCACCGAGCAGTCCGAGCAAGGTGGTCTTGCCGCTGCCGCTGGGGCCCTTGAGGAAGAGGCTTTCACCCCGTTGCAGGCGGAACTCGGGAACATCCAGCAGTTCCGGGTGGCCGGGCCAGGCAAAGCCCAGCCCCTGGAGTTCGATCAGTGTCTGGCTCATGGGAAAACGACCGGGTTGCCCCGGTCGGTTCAGGAGAAGTTAGAAGTTAGAAATTCAGGCTGGTGCTGGACTTGGAGAGTTCCGCGCCTTGCTGGCCGTTCGGACCGATCAGTTGTACCTGAATTTTCTCGGTGACGGGGAAGCGCTTGAACAGCTCTGCAAGGTTCAGGGACTTCAGCGCGTCGGGGGTGGAGCACTCGAGTTGGTAGTGGGCGTGCACTTCGCTGTGTTCGTGTTCATGGCCCTTGGCGTGCCCATCATGATGCTCATCTTGGCCGAAGAGCGGGCTCTCGAGCTCCTGCGAGACGACCTTGCAACCGGCTGCGGCCGGAAGGGCGAAGAGCGCCAGGGGCTTGTCCAGCTCGGCGCGGACGGCGGCGACCTTGGCCTTGTCCGCGTCGCTTCTGGCTGCGTGCTCGAAGCCGACCAGATTCATTGCAGGGCTTTCCAGCTCCAGCTCCAGGGTCTTGCCGTCCAGCGCGGCGTTCAATCGCGCCACGCCGTGCTCGTGGGCGCTGAGGCTTCCGTGCTCATGGTCGTGCTCATGAGCCTGGACGGCGGCCAGGGGCAGCAGGGCGAAAGGCAGGGCAAGCAGCAAGCGGCGCATGGAGGTTCTCCGGGAGGGGGGAAATTTGCGTTACGTTATAACAAATGTAGGCAGCCCGCCAGCGCCGTGGGAGCATTGCGCATTCGCTTCTGAAGGAGTTGGACATGCTGCGTATACGTGGACAGATCGGTGACTGGCCGGTGGACCTGACCGTGGAAATGGATGCCGAAGACTGGGACCAGTTGGCCAGCCGCCTGTCGCCCGAGGTGGTGGTCCAGGCTCCTATGGCGGCGAAGGCTTCGAGCGGCCCGCACAATGACGCCCTCTGGGATACCGCCCAGCAGCTGCTGCGCGAAGCCGGGCAGATGGACGGCCCGCGTCTTCTGGCCGAACTGCAGGCCCTGGCCGGCGGCATGGCGGCCGGCAAGCGCCTGCTGGTGCGCCTGCGCCATAGCGAGCAGGTGCATGTGGACGCGGGGGAGGATGCGCCCGTTTATATCTGGAGGGGCTGATGAAGGAGGCCGGGACGCTGTCCCGGAGGCCCGAAGGGTTGCCGGCTGCGGATCAGTAGATCGCGTTGTAGAGCTTGCGGCGGTAGGTGGTGACCAGCGGGTGGTCGTTGCCCAGCAGGTCGAACACTTGCAGCAACGTCTTGTGGGGCAAGCCTTCGCAATAGCTGCGGTTGCGCACGAAGAGCTTGAGCAGGCTGTCCAGCGCCGGCTCGTACTGCTGGCGGGAGAGCTGCTGGATCGCTAACTGGTAGACCGCCTCGTCGTCGCCGGCATCTTGCGCCAGGCGTGATTTGAGGTCGGCCACTTCCGGCAGGTCGGCGGCCTGGCGGAGGAAGGTCAGCTGGGCACGGGCGCCGGCCAGGGCCTGCTTATGTTCGTCGCTCTTCACCGCGTTGAGCACGGTTTCCGCTTCGCCCAGTTCGCCGCGTTCGGCGAGGCAGCGGGCATAGAGGATCAGGCCGGCGGCATTGGTGTTGTCGTCGGTGAGCAACTGCTTCAGCAGGTTCTCGGCTTCGCTGATGCGGCCTTCGCTGAATGCGGCCTGGGCAGCGTCCAGCAGGTTGCCTTGGGGCGTAGCCGGCAGCTGTACGTGGGGTTCGAGCATGGCGCGGATAGCCGACTCCGGCTGGGCGCCGGCGAAGCCGTCCACCGGCTGGCCGTCCTTGAACAGCACCACGGTCGGCAGGCTGCGGATGCCGAAGCGCATCACGATGTCCTGCTCGATATCGCAATTGACCTTGGCCAGCAGCAGTTCGCCCTGGTAAGACTCGGTGACCTGCGCCAACAGCGGCATCAGGGCTTTGCAGGGCGCGCACCAGTCAGCCCAGAAGTCCACCAGCACGGGCTTGTGGAAGGAGTTCTGGATCACCGCCTGGTCGAAGTCGGCGCCGGTAGTGTCGAAGATGTAGGGAATGTCGCTCATCTGGGTTCTCGAAAGCGCGAAAGGATGGGCGAATCATAAGGCCGCCGACGGGGGTATGAATATGCCTGCACGAGCTCGGCACTTCCCCGGCACTCGGTCTGTTCGCCCCTACAGGAAAAGCGCCCCGCAGCACGGAGACTTACCGAATCGCGTGATACAGGCTCACATTGCGGAATTCCGCTGGCTCGGCCAGGTCTGGCCAGGTGCAGGCGTCCAGAATGGCGAGGCGCGTGTAGAGCGGGTGCTGGAAGTCGCGGACCCGTGAGTCGGCCACCAGGGCCTGGCGGCCACGCGTGAGGAAGTGGTCGAGCAGGGGCAGGTTGGCGCGGTCGTAGAGCACGTCGGCGACGATGATCAGGTCGAAGCGGTCTTCTTCCTGAAAAAAGTCCGCCGAGTAGCTCAGCTCTACTCCGTTGAGCGCGGCGTTGGCGCGACAGGCTTCCAGGGCCAGCGGGTCGAGATCGCAGGCGACCACTTCGGCGGCGCCGGCCTTGGCAGCGGCAATGGCGGCAACGCCCGAGCCTGCGCCGAAATCCAGCACGCGCTTGCCAGCCACCCAGTCGGGTTTCTCGGCCAGCCAGCGTGCCAGGGCCAGGCCGCTGGCCCAGCAGAAGCACCAGTAAGGTGGTTCTTCGAGGATGCGCCGAGTTTCTTCGGGACTGAAGGCGCGGTCCATGTTGTTGGCGTCGATGAGCCAGAGCTTGAGATCGGTGCCGGGCAGGGTTTCCGCACCGAGGCTGGCGTCGCCCAGCAATTGGGTCAGCGCCTGCTGCAGCGACTTCGGGGCGTTCATGGTGCCGGCACCATCTGCAGAGGGCCGAGGGATTGGCTTTCAGGCTGCAGGATGAGGCGCGGATGCATCTTGAGGATCAACTGTCCGGACAGACTGGCACGGCCGCGCAGTTCCACGCGCTCACCACGGGGAAAGGATTCCGGGTTGAACAGCAGGCGGAAGGGCAGGGGGCCGCCATTGCCATTCAACACCAGGCTGCCGAGCAGGCGTCGCGGCCGGTCGCGGGAATCGATCGACATCAGTGCCAGTTCCACCTCGCTGCCGGCGGGCGGCGCCTGTAACACACCGCTGAGTTCGCGCATGTGGGCTGGCGTGGTCTCCACCTTGGGCTGCGGCGCCGGAGTGGACAGTTCCGGGGCGGGTTCTTCACTGGCACATGCCGCTAGCAGGGTGGCCAGGAGTAGGGGAAGGAGTGGACGCATCTGGGCTTCCTGATCTGAATGCGCGGGCCTTATAGCGCAAAGCCGTCGGCTTGTCTTGCCCCGGGGATGCGCTACCATGGACCCCCTTTTCTACCGATGCCCCCACGAACGCCATGCACTGTCCCTTCTGCGGCGCACACGACACCAAGGTCATTGATTCACGGCTGGTAGCCGAGGGCGACCAGGTGCGCCGTCGCCGCGAGTGCCTGAACTGTGAGGAACGTTTCACCACCTTCGAGACTGCCGAACTGGTGATGCCCCGTCTCATCAAGCAGGACGGCAGCCGCCAGCCTTTCGACGAAGACAAGCTGCGAGCCGGCATGCAGCGCGCGCTGGAAAAGCGTCCAGTAAGCGTAGAGCGTCTGGAGGCAGCCATCGCCCATATCAAGCACAAACTGCGCGCCACCGGCGAACGCGAGGTGAAGTCGCGGGTGCTGGGTGAACTGGTGATGCTTGAACTGCAGAAACTCGACGAAGTTGCCTATATCCGCTTCGCCTCGGTCTATCGCCGCTTCCAGGATCTCAACGAGTTCCGCGAGGAAATCGAGCGCTTGGCCCGCGAGCCGTCGAAAGAGTGATGGCCGGTAACGATCAGGCCTATATGGCCCGCGCCCTGGAGCTGGCGCGCAAAGGCATCTACTCCACCCATCCCAACCCGCGCGTCGGCTGCGTCATCGTTCGCGATGGCCAGATCGTCGGCGAAGGCTGGCACGTCCGTGCCGGCGAACCCCACGCCGAAGTCCACGCCTTGCGCCAGGCTGGCGAGCTGGCCCGCGGCGCGACCGCGTATGTCACCCTCGAACCCTGCAGTCACCACGGCCGCACGCCGCCCTGCGCCGATGCGCTGGTAGCTGCCGGAGTCGGGCGCGTGGTGGCGGCCATGCAGGACCCCAATCCCCAGGTGGCCGGCCGTGGTTTGAAACGCTTGGCGGACGCCGGCATCGCGGTCAGCAGCGGTGTACTGGAAACCGAGGCACGGGCATTGAATGCCGGCTTCATCAAGCGCATGGAACAGGGCCTGCCGTTCGTGCGGGTGAAGCTCGCCATGAGCCTGGACGGCCGCACCGCCATGGCCAGTGGCGAAAGCCAGTGGATCACTGGCCCGGCCGCTCGTTCGGCCGTGCAGCGCCTACGCGCCAGCGCCAGTGTGGTGCTGACCGGAGCGGATACTGTGCTTACCGACGCTGCGCGTCTTACCGTGCGTGCCGAAGAGTTGGGCCTCGACCCTGAGCTCACTGCCTTGGCCGTCAGCCGCCCGCCGCTGCGGGTGCTGGTGGATGGGCGTTTGCGGGTGCCGCTGTCGGCGCCCTTTTTTCAGGCGGGTCCGGCGCTGGTGGCCACCGCCGGCGATGTCCTCGAAGTCAGTCCTGGCCACGAACTTCTGGCCCTGCCCGGCGCCGATGGCCATGTCGACCTGCGCCGGTTGCTGAAAGAGCTGGCCAACCGTGGCGTCAACGACGTTCTGGTGGAGGCCGGTCCGCGCCTGGCCGGGGCCTTTGCCCGTGCCGGGCTGGTGGATGAGTACCAGATATTCATCGCCGCCAAGTTCCTCGGCTCCAGCGCCCGCCCGTTGCTGGACTGGCCGTTGGCGCGGATGGCCGAAGCCCAGGAGCTGAACATCGTCGAAATGCGCGCCGTGGGCGACGACTGGCGAGTCATCGCGGTTCCCCGTCCCGCTGCCTGATTTCGCACGCGCCAGCATGGCCAAGACAGCCGATGCAAGTTCGCCACGACTGTGATAAAACGCCTGCCAGCCAGTTTCATTGACTGGCTGAAACGTTCTCAGGGCGGGGTGCAAGTCCCCACCGGCGGTAATTGCGCTGAATGTGCATAGCCCGCGAGCGCCTGCCACTGGCAGGGTCAGCAGACCCGGTGTGATTCCGGGGCCGACGGTAATAGTCCGGATGAAGAGAGGACGGGATAGCCTGCCTGGGCTGGGGTACGTTCGTGCCTGCGCCCGCCAGATCCCTTTCGATCCGATACGCCCTGTTTTTCACGAAACAGGAGTTCCATCGATGTCACATGCAACAGTCCATATCCTTCCGGCGCCGGCGGATCGTCCGCGCGCGGGTGAGGGGCGGGCGCCTATAATGCGTCTTTCGCCGGTTTTCACCGGCCCGCTGCAAGTTCTGGAGGCCCAATGTTCACCGGCATAATCGAAGCCATCGGCACCATCCGTGCGATCACACCCAAAGGCGGCGACGTCCGCGTCCTGGTGGAAACCGGCAAGCTGGATCTCGGTGACGTGAAGCTCGGCGACAGCATTGCGGTCAACGGCGTCTGCCTCACCGCCGTGGAGCTGCCGGGCAATGGCTTCTGGGCCGATGTCAGCCGCGAGACCCTGGCCCGCACCGCCTTCGACGACCTGAAACCCGGTAGCCCGGTCAACCTGGAGAAGGCCCTGACCCCCACCAGCCGCCTCGGTGGCCACCTGGTCAGCGGCCATGTCGACGGTATCGGCGAAGTCGTGGCGCGGGAAGACAACGCCCGCGCCGTGCAATTCCGCATCCGTGCACCGCGCGACCTGGCCAAGTACATTGCCCTCAAGGGTTCGATCACCGTCGACGGCACCAGCCTGACGGTGAATTCGGTTAACGGCGCGGAGTTCGAGCTGACCATCGTCCCGCACACCCTGGCCGAGACCATCATGGTCGACTACCGACCGGGGCGCCGCGTCAACCTGGAGGTCGACCTGCTGGCCCGCTACCTGGAACGCCTGCTGCTGGGCGACAAGGCAGCCGAGCCGCAGTCCTCCGGCCTGACCGAAAGCTTCCTCGCCGAACACGGCTACCTCAAACACTGAATTCATAAGGAGGGCCCATGGCTCTCAACAGCATCGACGAACTGATCGAAGACATCCGCCAGGGCAAGATGGTCATCCTCATGGATGACGAGGATCGCGAGAACGAAGGCGACCTGATCATGGCCTCCGAGTGCGTGCAGGCCGAACACATCAACTTCATGGCCCGGTTCGCCCGTGGCCTGATCTGCATGCCGATGACCCGCGAACGCTGCGAGCTGCTGAAGCTGCCGCTGATGGCACCGCGCAACGGTTCCGGCTTCGGCACCAAGTTCACCGTCTCCATCGAGGCCGCTGAAGGCGTCACCACCGGCATCTCCGCCGCCGACCGTGCGCGCACCGTGCAGGTGGCGGCCGCCAAGGGCGCCAAGGCCGACGACATCGTCAGCCCCGGTCACATCTTCCCGCTCATGGCCCAGCCGGGCGGCGTGCTGGCGCGTGCCGGCCACACCGAAGCGGCCTGTGACCTGTCGCGCATGGCTGGCTTTGAGCCGAGCGGCGTGATCTGCGAAATCATGAATGACGACGGCACCATGTCCCGTCGCCCCGAACTCGAGGCCTTCGCCGCCGAGCACGGGATCAAGATCGGCACCATCGCCGACCTCATCCACTACCGCCTGATCCACGAGCGCACCGTCGAGCGCATCGCCGAGCAGCCGCTGGACAGCGAGCTGGGTCATTTCAACCTGGTGACCTACCGCGACTCCGTGGAAGGCGACGTGCACATGGCGCTGACCCTGGGCAAGATCTGCCCGGAAGAGCCGACCCTGGTGCGGGTGCACAACATGGACCCGCTACGCGATCTGTTCATGGTCAACCAGGCTGGCCGCTGGAGCCTGCGCGCCGCGATGAAGGAAGTGGCTGCCGCCGGCAGCGGCGTCGTGCTGCTGCTCGGCACCCCGCTCACCGGTCCGCAGTTGCTGGCCCATCTCGAGCGCCAAATGGGCGCCGAAACCAAGGTCACCAACCCGACCACTTACAGCACCGTGGGTGCCGGCTCGCAGATACTCCGCGACCTCGGGGTGCGCAAGATGCGCCTGATGAGCTCGCCGATGAAGTTCAACGCGATATCCGGCTTCGACCTGGAAGTTGTAGAATACCTGCCCGCTGAATGACCCGTAGGGCTCTGGCCATCAAGGCCGGGGCCCTCGCTCTTTAATTGACGAGATCTCGCCCATGTCCCTGAAGACCATCGAAGGTACCTTCATCGCCCCCAAAGGCCGCTATGCCCTGGTGGTCGGCCGTTTCAACAGTTTCGTCGTGGAAAGCCTGGTGAGCGGCGCCGTAGACGCGCTGGTACGCCATGGCGTCAGCGAAGACGACATCACCCTCATTCGCGCGCCCGGTGCATTCGAGATCCCGCTGGTGGCCCAGAAGGTCGCCCAGCAAGGCGAGTACTCCGCCATCATCGCCCTCGGCGCGGTCATTCGTGGCGGCACCCCGCACTTCGAATACGTCGCCGGCGAATGCACCAAGGGCCTGGCCCAGGTCTCCATGGAATTCGGCGTACCGGTCGCCTTCGGTGTGCTGACCGTCGACTCCATCGAGCAGGCTATCGAACGCTCCGGCACCAAGGCCGGCAACAAGGGTGCTGAAGCCGCTCTGTCCGCCCTGGAAATGGTCAGCCTGTTGGCTGCCCTGGAGGCCAAGTGAGCAACGCAGACGGTTCGGCGCCCAAGGCACCGAAAGGTAAGATCGCAGCCCGTCGCCAGGCCCGCAGCCTGGCGATGCAGGCGCTCTACTCCTGGCACATTGCGGGTCAGCCGCTCAACGAAATCGAGGCGCAATTCCGCGTCGACAACGATTTCAGCACGGTAGACGGCGCCTACTTCCACGAGATTCTCCACGGCGTACCGCGCCAGAAGACCGAGATCGATGCGGCCTTCCTGCCCTGCCTGGACCGTGCCCTCGAGGAAGTGGACCCGGTTGAGCTGGCGATCCTGCGCCTGTCCACCTACGAGCTGATGAACCGCGTGGATGTGCCGTACCGCGTGGTGATCAACGAAGGTATCGAGCTGGCCAAGGTGTTCGGCGCAACCGACGGGCACAAGTTCGTCAACGGCGTGCTGGACAAGCTGGCGCCGCGCCTGCGCGCCGCCGAAGTCCGCGGCGGCAAGCGCTGATTGCAGCCGTCGCGTGGGTGAGTTCGAGCTGATCCGCCGTTTCTTCGCCTCTGCCGCTTGCGCGGCCGGAGGCGAAGGTATTGCCCTTGGCATCGGTGATGACTGTGCGCTGCTGCAACTGCCGCCTGGCGAGCAGCTGGCGATTTCCACCGACACACTGGTGGCCGGCGTGCACTTTCCGCAAGGTGCCGACCCCTTCCTTCTTGGTCAGCGCGCCCTGGCGGTTTCCGCCAGTGACCTGGCGGCCATGGGCGCCGCGCCCGTGGCCTTCACCCTCGCCCTGACCCTGCCCGACGCCCGTGCCGACTGGCTGGACGGCTTCGCCCGCGGCCTCTGCGCCATGGCGCGGGACTGCCGGCTCGGCCTGGTTGGCGGCGATACCACGCGCGGCCCGCTGAGCCTGACCCTGACCGTGTTCGGCCGCCTGCCCGCTGGCCAGGCGCTGACCCGTTCCGGCGCGCGCCCCGGCGACCTGCTCTGCGTCGGCGGCAGCCTGGGCGATGGCGCCGGCGCCCTGCCGCTGGTGCTGGGCGAGCGGCAGGACGACGGCCCCGACGCGCACTACCTGCTGCAACGCTATTGGGCGCCGCAACCGCAGCTGGCCCTGGGCGAGGCCCTGCGCGGCCGCGCTACGTCGGCGCTGGATATCTCCGATGGCCTCCTGGCCGATTGCGGCCATATCGCCAGGGCCTCTGGTGTGGCGCTGCTGGTGGAGGCCGCACGGTTGCCGCTGTCGCCGGCCCTCGAAGGGCTCTTTCCCAGGGATTTCGCGCTCAATTGTGCGCTGGCCGGTGGCGATGACTACCGCCTGGTCTTTACCCTGCCCGCCAGCGAGCTGGCAGCCATCCAGGCCGGCTGGCCGGAGGTGGCGGTCGTCGGCCGGGTCGAGGCGGGGCAGGGCGTGCATCTACTGGACAAGGCCGGCGCCGAACTGCAACCGCCGGCGCTGGGCTATCAACATTTCGGGAGTCAAGGTGACTGATCACGAGTCGGCCACGCCGCAACCCATCCCCCATTCGGTGTGGAGCAATCCCTGGCACTTCATCGCCTTCGGCTTCGGCTCGGGTACCTTGCCCAAGGCCCCGGGCACCTGGGGTTCGCTGGTAGCGCTGCCCTTCATTCCGCTCTGGCAGATGCTGCCGGACTGGGGTTACTGGTTGATGCTGGGGCTGACCATGCTGTTCGGCTTCTGGCTGTGCGGCAAGGTCGCCCACGATCTGCGCGTGCATGACCATGAAGGCATCGTCTGGGACGAGATGGTCGGCATGTGGATCACCCTCTGGCTGGTGCCCGAGGGCTGGCAATGGTTACTGCTGGGTTTCGTGGTGTTCCGTGTGATGGACATCCTCAAACCCTGGCCAATCCGCTGGATCGACCGCCATGTCCACGGTGGCGTGGGGATCATGCTCGACGATGTGCTGGCCGGGGTCTTCGCCTGGCTGGCGATGCAGCTCATCATCTGGGGTCTGGCCTAGTCTTGGTAGGACCTGCGACGAGGATGGGCGGGTGGAGGGCAGTGTGATGCGGAGCTGGATACTGAAGGTCCTGATCGGTTGCCTGTTGCTGCCCACAGCCTGGGCCGAGCCGTTCCCGGCCAACGAAATCCATCTCGCCAGCGAAGTCTGGCCCGAGCACACCGAGGCCAACGGCACGGGGCTCGGCTGGGACATCCTGCGTCGTGTCTATGAACCCGAAGGTATCCAACTGAAAATCCACTCCATGCCCTATACCCGCTCCATCGGCCTGGTGCAGCGCGGCGAGGCGGATGCCTGGGTCGGCTCCTACCGCAACGAGGTCAAGGACGCCTGGTACCCGCGCTGGCACTATGATGCCGACCAGGTCAGCGCGCTCTCGCTGAAGTCCACTCCGATCCCCACCCTGGCCACCCTCGGGCAGTACCGCCTGGCCTGGATTCGAGGCTACGACTACCAGGACTACCTGCCGAACCTGAAGCACTTCAAGGAGATCCAGCGGCGTAGCGGCATCCTCTCGATGCTCGAGCTGGGTCATGTGGATTTCTACATCGACGCCCGCACCGAGGTGGATGATGTGCTGGAAAGCGCTACCGACAGCGGCCGCTTTCGGATCACCCCGCTGGTGCGCCTGCCGCTCTACCTGGGGTTCGCCAACACAGCGCGCGGCCGTCATCTGGCGGATGTCTTCGACCGACGCATGAGCGCCCTGGTCGCCAGCGGCGAGCTGAAACCGTTGTTCAAACGCTGGAAGCAGCCTTACTCCTTTGACAAGGAACTGGAGAAACCCCATGTCGCGCCCTGATTTGCGATTCGTCACCGTCCTGCTGGCATTCGTTCCGGTACTCGCGGTCGCTACCCAGGTGCAAGTTGTCGGCCTCTTCCCTGGAGCTGCGGTGCTCAATGTCGACGGCCAGCGCAAGCTGGTGAAAGTGGGGCAAACGGGCCCTGGTGGCGTCCAGGTAATCAGTGCCGACAGCAAGGGTGCTGTGCTGCGCGTCGACGGCGTCGAGCGCAGCTACGGCCTTTCCCGCGAGTACAACCAGGCCGGCAGTTCCGCCCCGACCGGCACTCCGGCCGCGCCGCAGAAGGCCCAGCTGAGCATCGCCCGTGGCAACAATGGGCATTATCAGGTGGCTGGTTCCATCGAGGGTCATCCGGTGCAGTTCCTGGTGGACACCGGCGCCACCAGCGTCGCCATGAACGAGAACCAGGCCCGTCGCCTGGGTATCGACTACCGGGTGAAGGGCTTGCCGATGAAGGCCAGCACCGCCGGCGGTACGGTCAATGCCTGGCGGGTGAAGTTCGACAGCATCAAGGTCGGCAGGCTCGAAGTGCTGGGCGTGGAAGGTGCGGTGATCGAGGGCGAGGCGCCGGTGGAAGTGCTGCTGGGCATGAGTTTCCTCAACCGCGTGCGCTGGCGCGAAGAGCAGGGCGTTCTTCTGCTGGAGTCGAAATTCTAAGGGCGCTTCCTTCGAGCCATTCGATACGTATCCCCAACTATTCAATCTGACCTGCCGGTTAATGCTGCTGTTACAATGCCGGCCTTGCTCATTTCCAGGAGTTCTACGGTGTCTGTCGTTTTCGTCGCCGCCTCCCAACTGCCCACTCCTTTCGGCGTGTTCACCATGCACGGCTTTCTCGATGAGGCCAGTGGTAAGGAACACGTTGCTCTGACCTTGGGCGATGTGGCCAGCGGCGAACCCGTTCTGGGCCGCCTGCACTCCGAGTGCCTCACCGGTGACGCCCTGTTCAGCCTGCGTTGCGACTGTGGCTTCCAGCTTGAAGCGGCCCTGAGTGCCATTGCCGAAGCCGGCTGCGGCGTGCTGCTGTACCTGCGTCAGGAAGGTCGTGGCATCGGCTTGCTGAACAAGATCCGCGCCTATGAACTGCAAGACGGCGGCGCCGATACCGTTGAGGCCAACGAACGCTTGGGCTTCGGTGCCGATCAGCGTGATTATGCGATGTGCCAGCCGATGCTGGAGCACCTGGGCGTCAGCGCTATCAAGCTGATGACCAACAACCCGCGCAAGGTCAAGGCGCTGGAGAGCTACGGCCTTAATGTGGCCGAGCGCGTGCCGCTGCAGACAGGCCTGAACAAGCACAACCGCAAGTACCTGGCCACCAAGGCCGGCAAGCTCGGGCACATGCTCGGCAACCTGCATCAGGCGGAAGCCGAGTCGTGACCCGCAAGGACGTCCGTCGCCGGCTCGCCCTGGCCTGGTGGCGCCAGCTGGGCTACACCCTGGTGCCGCTGTGCGTCATGAGTTACCTGTTTGGCGACGGCGAGCCGGTGCTGCCGGTGCTGCAAATGCCGCTGTTCATCGCAGCGCTGGCGTCCATGTTCCTCAGCCTGCCGTTGTTTTCCGCGTACAAACGCGCGCTGGTTGCGACCGAAGCCGCCCTTGGCCGAGCCGAAGAGCCGGGCGCCTGGCAAGAGCTGGCTCACCATCGTGGCAAGGCCTTTCTCGCCGCCGGCTTGCCAGCCTGGATCGCCGCCCTGGCGGTGCTGGTCGGCCTCAACGCGGTGGCGCTGATCCTCCTTGCTTTGAGCAGCCTGGTGCTGCTCTACCTCTACCGTATTCCCCGCCAGCTCGGCTGATGCGCCGGCTGCTCACCTTCCTGCTGTTGTGCCTGGCCCTACCTGCCACGGCACAGCTGCGGGTGGTCAGCCTGGCGCCTTCCCTCACGGAAACTATGCTCGATCTCGGCGCCGGCGACCTGCTGGTGGGTGTGCTTGACGGCGGAGATCGTCCAGCAGCCCTCGCGGGCTTGCCATCGGTGGGGCGTTACGGGCAGCTGCAGGCGGAAAGCCTGCTCAGCCTCAAGCCTGATCTGGTGCTGCTGTGGCCCGACAGCGTCGGCGCCTCCGGGCGCGAACAGCTGAAAAGGCTCTCGATTCCCCAGTTGGTGGTGGAACCCCGGGATCTGGAGCAACTGGCGCAATCGTTCATCGAGATCGGCGAGCGAATCGGCCGAGCCGACCAGGGCCGCCAGTTGGCCGCGCGCTTCAAAACAAGCCTGGCGAAACTGCGCCAGCGCTATCACCGTGATGCGCCGCTGAAGGTCTTCTACCAGGTGTGGGACAAGCCGCTCTACACCCTGGGCGGCAAGCAGATCGTCAGCGATGCCCTGAAGGTCTGCGGTGCGCGAAATGTCTTCGCCGACCTCCCGCTGCCGGCGCCCCAGGTGGGCGTCGAGGCTGTCCTGCAGCGCGATCCGACAGTGATCCTGGTGAGCGAGCCAAGCCAGGCCGGCGACTGGAAAGCCTGGCCGCAATTGGCGGCAGTGAGGACGGGGCAGGTCTGGCCGGTGCCCGACCGAGGGCTGGAGCGGCCGAGTTTCCAGATGCTGGGGGCGACCGAGAAGCTTTGCCGCCTGCTGGCGACTGCAAGGTAGATACACAGGGAGATGATGGGGTTTCGTACCTCTACCCATCCTACTGATTCGCCCTTGCGCTGGGCGTGCCTTTGTAGGATGGGTAGAGCGACGCTTTGAGGGCTCAGACGCCCAGCAGCGCCAGCCGCTTGCGCACCGATGCCTCGATACCGGCAGCGTCAAGCCCGCATTCGGCGAGCATTTCCGCCGGCTTGGCGTGTTCAACGTAGTAGTCCGGCAGGCCCAGGTGCAACACCGGCCTGAGCAGGTTTTCGCGAGCGAGGAACTCGCTGACGGCGGCGCCAGCGCCACCCATCACGCTGTTTTCTTCGATGGTCACCAGCAGCTCATGACTGCCGGCCAGATCGCGGACCAGCGCCTCGTCCAGGGGTTTGACAAAACGCATGTCGACCACGGTGGCGTCCAGGTTTTCCGCCACTTGCAGGGCTTCGGCCAGTTGCACGCCGAATACCAGCATCGCCACGTTCGAACCCGTGCGACGTACCACGCCCTTGCCGATTTCTACCGGCGCCAGGGTCGGGTCGATCGCGGCGTTCGGACCGCTACCGCGCGGGTAGCGCACGGCTGCCGGGCCTTCGAAGTGGTAGCCGGTGGTCAGCAGCAGACGCAGTTCGTTCTCGTCGCTCGGCGTCATCACCAGCATGCCGGGGATGCAGCGCAGGTAGGAGAGATCGAAGCTGCCGGCGTGGGTCGGACCGTCTTCGCCCACCAGGCCGGCACGATCGATGGCGAACAGCACATCGAGGTTCTGCACGGCTACGTCGTGAATCAGCTGGTCGTAGCCGCGCTGGAGGAAGGTGGAATAGATCGCCACCACTGGTTTGGCGCCGTCGCAGGCCATGCCGGCCGCCAGGGTCACGGCGTGCTGCTCGGCGATGGCAACGTCGAAGTAACGATCCGGGAAGCGCTCGCTGAAGGCCACCAGGTCGGAGCCTTCCTTCATTGCCGGGGTGATGCCCACCAGGCGCGGGTCCTGCCCGGCCATGTCGCACAGCCACTGGCCGAACACGCTGGAGTATTTCGGCCCGGAAGGCTTCTTCGGCGCGGCCGGGGGCTTGATCGGCTCCAGCTTGGTGATCGCGTGGTAGCCGATGGGATCGACTTCCGCCGGCGCGAAACCCTTGCCCTTCTTCGTCACCACATGGAGGAACTGCGGGCCCTTGAGGTCGCGCATGTTGCGCAGGGTGGCAACCAGGGTGGGCAGGTCGTGGCCGTCGATGGGGCCGATGTAGTTCCAGCCCAGCTCCTCGAACAGCGTGCCGGGAACCAGCATGCCTTTGGCGTATTCCTCGGTGCGACGGGCGATTTCCCAGGCGCCGGGCAGGCGCGAGAGAACCTTCTTGCTGCCTTCGCGCATGCTGGCGTAGGTGCGGCTGGAGAGGATCTTCGCCAGGTAGTTCGACAGGCCACCGACATTGTGCGAAATCGACATGTCGTTGTCGTTGAGGATCACCAGCATGTCGGCCTGCACGTCCGACGCGTGGTTGAGCGCCTCGAAGGCCATGCCGGCGGTCAGCGCGCCGTCGCCGATCACGGCGATCGACTTGCGGTTGGAACCCTGCATGCGGGCGGCGATGGCCATGCCCAGGGCGGCGCTGATGGAGGTGCTGGAGTGGCCGACGCCGAAGGTGTCGTACTCGCTTTCCACGCGACGCGGGAAGGCGGCGATACCGTCCTTCTGGCGCAGGGTGCCCATCTGCTCGCGGCGCCCGGTGAGGATCTTGTGCGGATAGGCCTGGTGGCCCACGTCCCAGACCAGCCGGTCGTCGGGTGTGTCATAGACGTAGTGCAGGGCGATGGTCAGCTCCACCACACCCAGGCCAGCACCGAAGTGACCGCCGGTCTTACCGACGGTATAGAGCAGGTACTGGCGCAGTTCGTCGGCCAGGGTTTCCAGCTCCGCCTCGCCAAGCCGGCGCAATTGATCCGGCGTCGCCGCGCGGTCGAGCAGGGGCGTGACGGGGCGTTCGCGGGGAATCTCGTGGAACGTCGTGGGCATCAGGCGAATCGTTATAGGTAAAAAAAGATGGGCAAGTTTACCTGATGCGCTCGTCAGTGCCCAAACGTGCTGTCAGTCAGTTCGTAGCACCTTGTGTGATTGATTACGCCGGGTAATGCCGCGCCAGGAAATCCAGCAACCGCTCATTAACCGCGGCCGGGCTCTCGTTCTGCAGCCAGTGGCCGCAATCGGGCAACCGATGCTGTTCCAGGCGTGGCACCAGATCGGCCATGCGCTTGAGCGTATAGGCCTCCAGTCGGGCCACCGGGTCATGGTCGCCGACCATGAACAGCGTGGGTTGCTCGACCTGCCGGCCGGCGAGGTGCTCGGTCTGCTGCCAGTTACGGGTGAAGTTGCGGTACCAATTCAGTGGCCCACGGAAACCGTGTTCGGCCAGGGTGCGCTGGTAGACGGCGAATTCGTCGGCGTCGCACCAACCGGGTAGCGCCGGTGACGCGTCGAGGCCGTCCAGCAGCTGGGCATCGGCGGGTTTGTCGCGCAGCAGGGCGTCACCCAGGTCACTGAGCAGCAGGCGCAGGCTGCGGTCCAGGTCGGCGTCCAGTTCGGCTTCGGCCACCCCCGGTTCCTGGAAGTAGAGGATGTAGTTGAAGCGCCCGGCGTTGGCCTCGCGCATGATTTCGATGGCCGGCCGCTTCGGGCGACCGCCGAAGGGCACCGAAAGGGCGCCCACGGCGCGAATGCGCTGTGGCTCCAGCAGGGCCAGGTGCCAGGCCACGGGGGCGCCCCAGTCATGGCCGACCACGCAGGCGTCTTCCTGCCCAAGGCTGTCCATGGCGGCCTGGATGTCGGCGCAGAGGGTCAGCAAGGCATAGTCCTCGACGGCCACGGGGGCGCTGCTCTGACCGTAGCCGCGCATTTCCGGCACCAGGACGCGGTAGCCGGATGCGACCAGCGGTCCGATCTGCTGGCGCCAGGAGTACCAGCACTCGGGAAACCCATGCAGCAGCCAGACGGGACGGCCATCGCTCGGGCCGGCCATGTAGAGGCTCAGGGTGATGCCGTTGAGCTGCAGCAGGCGGTGTTCGAGAGGGGGCATGACGGGCTCCGGTGGGTTACCAGGTATCGACGAAGGGGCGTTTCTTGCCGTCGCGCCTGGCCGGTCGACCCGCAGCGGTCAGGCCTCGTAGCAACCAGGCGCGGGTTTCTTCTGGATCGATCACGGCGTCGATCTCGAGGAAGCTCCCCATGTTGATCGCCTTACCGTTCTGGTAGGCCTTGGCCACCATCTTGTCGAACAGCTTCTGGCGCTCGGCCGGGTCGTCCACGGCAGCCAGCTCCTTGGCATAGCCCAGGCGCACCGCGCCCTCCAGGCCCATGGCGCCGAATTCGCCGCTGGGCCAGGCGATGGTGAACAGCGGCGAATGGAAGCTGCCTGCCGCCATGGCCTGGGCGCCCAGGCCGTAGCCCTTGCGCAGCACCACGGTGAAGAAGGGGACCGAGAGGCTGGCGGCGGCAACGAACATCCGCGAGACATGGCGCACCGTGGCCTGCTTTTCCGACTCCGGCCCCACCATGAAACCGGGGGTGTCGCAAAGCGAGAGCATGGGGATGTCGAAGGCATCGCAGAGCTGCATGAAGCGCGCAGCCTTGTCGCCGGCCTGGGCGTCGATGGCGCCGCCCAGGTGCATGGGATTGTTGGCCAGCAGGCCGAAGGCCTTGCCTTCGATGCGGATGAAGGCGGTGATCAGCCCCGGTGCGAACTGACGGCGCAGCTCCAGCACCGAGTGCTGGTCGGCCAGGGTTTCGATCAGCGTGCGGATGTCGTAGACCCGCAGGCGGTTCTCCGGGATGGCGTGACGCAGCAGGCGCTGGTCGGCGCACTGCCAATCGGTGAGGTCGCCCTGGAAGTAGGACAGGTAGTTTTGCGCCACCCGCACCGCCTCGGTTTCATCGTCCACCAGCACGTCGATCACGCCGTTGGGGCCCTGGACGCTGGTGGGGCCGACTGCTTCCGGGGCGAAACTGCCCAGGCCGCCGCCCTCGATCATCGCCGGGCCGGCCATGCCGATACTGGCGTTCTTCGTCGCGATGATCACGTCGCAGCAGCCGAGCAGCGCGGCGTTGCCGGCGAAGCAACGACCGGAAACCACCCCCACCAGCGGCACCAGTCCGGAGAGCCGCGCCATGCCGACGAAGGTGTGGCAGTCCAGCCCGGCTACGCCGACGAAATCCGAGTCTCCCGGCCGACCACCGCCGCCCTCGGCGAACAACACCAGCGGCAGGCGCCACTGCTCGGCGAGCCCCAGCATGCGGTCGGTCTTCTTGTGGTTCATCACGCCCTGGGTGCCGGCGAACACGGTGTAGTCGTAGGCGATGGACATGCAGCGTGCGGCGTCGCTGCCGAATTGAGCAGCGTTGACCGTGCCGATTCCGGCTACCAGCCCATCGGCCGGGCTCTGCTCGATCAGCTCATCCAGGGTACGACGCCGGCGCTGGGCGGCCAGGGCCAGGGCGCCGTACTCGATGAAGCTGCCGTCATCCAGCAGCGCATCGAGATTCTCACGGGTGGTGCGCTGGCCGGTCTTGCGGCGCTTGGCCACCGCCTGCGGGCGGCGCTCATCGCGGGTGATGGCGTGGCGTTCGAGCACTTCGGCGAGGTCAGCGCGGATATGCTCGAGGTCATGGCTTTCTTCCGACTGTGCGGTGTCGCCGTTCACCTCGGCCGGTTCCAGGAAAAGCAACGGCGCGCCTTCGAACAGGCTGCCACCGGGCGTCACGGCCAACGCGCGAACGATACCGCCTTGGGTCGCCTTGACCACGAACTCCATTTTCATCGCTTCCAGCACGGCCACCGGCTGGCCGGCGGCGACGGCATCGCCGACCTGCACGTCCAGGCTGACTAGCACACCCTGGCTGGGGGCATTCAGCGGCACGCACCCGGTCGGTGCCTCGATCTGGCCGCCAGGGTAGCCGCCTGCGTTAGTCGCAGCACTGATGAACAGGTGTGGGTGGGCTTCCTGCTGCGGCGCCAGGAGTTGGCCAATCTCTCGCTCGATGAAGCGGGTATCCACGCCACGTGCCAGTTCCGGGCGGCGCAGCAGGTTCTGCAGGAAGTGGATATTGCTCGCCACGCCTTCCAGGCGGAACTCGCAGAGCGCGCGATAGGCACGGCGCAGGGCTCCGGGCAGGTCATCACCCTGGGCGATCAGCTTGGCCAGCAGTGAGTCGTAACTCGGGCTGGTGGGGTAACCGGCATAGCCGTAGCCGTCGACTCGGATACCCGGACCACTGGGCGGTTCGTAGACGCTGATCAGGCCGCCGGCGGGGCGGGCGCTGCCGTCGCTCTGCATGCTTTCCAGGTTGATCCGCAACTGCACGGCGAATCCGCGCGCAGGCACGGGCTCCACCAGGCCCAGGTCGGCCAGGCGGGCGCCGGCGGCGAGGCGGAGTTGTGTCTGGACCAGGTCGATGCCGGTGACCGCTTCGGTGATGCAATGCTCCACTTGCACGCGCGGGTTGGCTTCCATGAACACGAACTCGCCGCGTTCGCGGTCCACCAGAAACTCGAAGGTGCCGATGCCGCGATAGGCAACGGCGGCGGCCAGGGTCAGCGCGGCGTCCAGAATGCGCTGGCGCAGGCTTGCATCCAGGTCGGGTGCCGGGGCGATCTCGATCACCTTCTGGTGGCGCCGTTGCAGGCTGCAATCGCGTTCCCAGAGGTGTATCACCCGTTCGCCATCCCCCAGCACCTGAACCTCGATATGGCGGGCGTTCTCGATCATCCGCTCGACGTACAGCTCGCCGTTGCCGAACGCTGCGCGGGCCTCGGACTGGCAGCGCTCGAAGGCTTGTTCCAGATCGGCTGCGTCGCGTACCGCACGCATGCCGCGCCCGCCCCCACCGGCCAGC
This sequence comes from Pseudomonas sp. OTU5201, assembly GCF_038440135.1. Taxonomy (NCBI): domain Bacteria; kingdom Pseudomonadati; phylum Pseudomonadota; class Gammaproteobacteria; order Pseudomonadales; family Pseudomonadaceae; genus Pseudomonas; species Pseudomonas sp. OTU5201. Next base: position 78,050 of record NZ_JASATC010000007.1, read on the forward strand.
GCCTTGAGCATGATGGGGCCACTTTCCAGCAGGGCTCGGGCTTCCTCGAGGGTGGTGGCCTGGTTGCTGCCGGCGGCCAGGGGCAGGCCGCAGCGGGCCGCCAGCTCACGGGCGCGGGCCTTGTCGCCGAATAGCGCCAGGGCCTCGGCCGAAGGGCCGACGAAGCGAATGCCAGCCGCCTCGCACTGGCGTGCGAAGTCGGCGTTTTCGCTGAGGAATCCGTAACCGGGATGCACCGCGTCGCAGCCGTGCTGGCCAGCGATTTCGACCAGTTGCGCAGCGTCCAGGTAGGCCGCGGCGCCCCGACCCATCAGGGGGACCGCGAGGTCGGCCTTGCGCCGGTGCAGAGACAGGCCGTCGTCCTCGGCGTACACCGCGACGCTGCGAATACCCAGTTCGGCGGCGGCGCGGGCGATGCGAATGGCAATCTCGCCACGGTTGGCGATCAACAGAGACTGGATGGCAGTGTTCACGGCGAGGGTCCTTGGCATGCGTTCGATGGATCTTAGGCACTGGCCGCCCACCGCCGCAGCCAACTGTGTCGTGACGAATACCCGCCACTCATGGCGGTTGATGATCCGGTGACATGGATTGTCCGAATCGGCCCTTGTCGCCGCCCCGTGCGCTGAAGTATCTGTGGCGCCCTCATCTCTTCCACAAGGACCGTCCATGAACGAACTGCTGCACAGCCTGGACTGGGTGCTGCCCCTGCGCAGTGATGCGCTGACGCCGGTAATGCGCTTCTTCACCCTGCTGGGCTACGAGAAGTTCATCCTCTTCTTCCTGCCGCTGGGGTACTGGGCTTGGAACCGTGGCGTATTTCTGCGCCTGCTGGTGCTGGTTGCCGTTACAGCGCTGCTCAATGCCTGGCTCAAGGACTACTGGCAGGACCCGCGCCCGGACATCGCCCTGCGCATGGACCATGAGGTGGGCGACAGCTTCGGGCTGCCCAGCGGACATGCGCAGATAGCCGTGGTCATCTGGTTCTGGCTGGCCTTCGAGCTGCGCCGCGCCTGGGCCTGGGTAGTCAGCGGCATGGTGGTGACAGGGATCATCTTCAGCCGTCTCTACCTCGGCGCCCACGATGTGGAAGACGTGGTGGGCGGCTCGCTGCTGGGTATCGCCACGCTGCTGCTATTTGCCCACGTGCGGCACTGGAGCTGGTGGCGCGAGGCCCACGGGCTCTGGCATCTGGGGTTGATCCTGCTGGCGTTCCTGGCAGCTTGGCTGACCTGGCCGGGCGCGGCGCCAAGCTACGTACCCCTGCTGGCGGGGCTGATGCTCGGGGTGCTGTTCGGCTATCGCCAACTGGTGTTTTCCGCCGAAGTCGCGACCTGGCGCCGTCTGCTGGCCGCCGCCATTGGCGCGGGGATGTTCATCCTGTTGCAGAAGGTGCTGAAGCCGGCAGGCGCAGCGTGGCCGCTGGACCCGCAACTCTGGCAGGGGCTGCGTGGGTTGGTCATGGGCCTGTTCGTGGCGGCGGCGATGCCGTGGCTGCTGCTGCGGTTAGGGCTGCTGCAGATCGTCGCTGAGCCGCAGCCAGAAGCGCTTGCCGGCGAAGCAACCTAGGGACCTAGGCGGAAACTGGGACGCGAAGCGGTGCAGTATCAGCTACGCCGCTCGACGATATAGCGTGCCAGGGCGCGCAGCGGTTCGGCCGATTCCCCGAGGTTGGCGATGGCGAGCAGGGCCTGATCGCGCAGTTTCAGCGCGTAGGCCTTGGCTTCGTCCAAGCCGAGCAGGGAGGGGTAGGTGGGCTTGTCGTGGGCCTGGTCCTTGCCCTGGGTCTTGCCCAGGGTCGCGGTATCGCTCTCCACATCGAGGATGTCGTCCTGCACCTGGAAGGCCAGGCCAATGGCGCGGGCGTAGATCCGCAGTGCGGCCAGGGCGGCCGGGTCGGCACGGCCGCTGGCCAGGGCGCCGAGGCGCACGCTGGCTTCGATCAGGGCGCCGGTCTTGTGCCGGTGCATGGTTTCCAGCGCGGTCTGATCAAGCTTGATGCCCACCGAGCCGAGGTCGATGGCCTGGCCGCCGACCATCCCGGCGGGGCCCGCGGCGTGGCCGAGGCTGGCGATCATCGCCAGGCGGGTTTCGGCATCGTGGGGGTTGCGCTGGGCATCGGCCAGCACCTCGAAGGCCAGCGCCTGCAGAGCGTCGCCGGCGAGGATGGCACTGGCTTCGTCGAAGGCGATATGGGTGGTGGGCTGGCCACGACGCAGGTCGTCATCGTCCATGGCCGGCAGGTCGTCGTGGACCAGCGAATAGGCGTGGATCAACTCCACGGCACAGGCTGCGCCATCGGCACGGGCAACGTCGCCCCCCAATGCTTCGCAGGCGGCGTAGACCAGCAGTGGGCGAACCCGCTTGCCACCGTTCACTACGCTGTAGCGCATGGCCTGGTAGAGGCGTTCAAGCGGCGCGAGCGGGGCGATGAACAACGCGTCGAGGGCAGCATCCACCCGCTGCTGGCAGTGCGCCTGGTAGCTGGAAATCATGCCTGCTCGTCCGTGTCGAAGGGCGCCTCTTCCAACTGGCCGTCGCGTTCCAGCAGGATCTGCACTTTCTGCTCTGCCTGATTCAGCGCGGCCTGGCACTCACGGGTCAGGCGGATGCCCTGCTCGAAGGCGCTGAGGGAGTCCTCCAGCGACAGTTCGCCACTCTCCAGGCGTTCCACCAGCGACTGCAGATCGGCGAGGGACTGTTCGAAATCGGGGGAGGCTTTCTTGCGGGCCATGATGCTGTCTCGCGGAGGTCAAATCGGTCGCGACACTAGCAGAGCCGCCCCACGTGGGCAAATGAAGGGGGCGGATGGTTGCTGTGTAAAGAAGGTTCCAGGCGGGGCAGCCTATAACAATTGGCAACCCCGCTTTACCGGTCTCAGGTGGTGACGAAGTAATAGGCGGTCATCCCCGTCCCCACCGCGATCACCAGCCACCGCAGCCAGCGACTCGGCAGGCGTCGGGCCAGGGCGCCGCCGGCATAGCCGCCGCAGCTGGCTGCCGCGAGAAGCACCGCCAGTTCACTCCAGCTCACCCGGCCAGCGACGACGAAGGTGACCACCGCCACGCTATAGATGGTGCTCGACAGCAGGTTCTTCAGGGCATTGGCGCGCAGCAGGGGATGGCCTTCGATGGAGAAAGCGGCCAGTTGCAGGATGCCCATGCCGGCACCGAAGTAGCCGCCGTAAATGGCGACCAGCGTATGGCTCAAGTTGCTGCCCAATCCATGCGGCGGAGGGCTGCTGGCCTCGCGCTGGCGGTTGATCAACGTGCTCAGCCAGGGGCTGGCAGCGAACAGCATCGTGGCGACCAGCAGCAGCCAGGGGATCAGGCGGCGAAAGGCCTCGTCGCCACCCGCAAGCAACAGCAAACCGCCGCCCAGGCCTCCGAGCAGGGACAGCAGCACCAGCGGGACTACGTAGCGTCCCAGAGGGCGCAGCTGATCGCGTGCAGCCCAACTGGCAGCCAGGCTGGCGGGCCATAGGGCTACTGCGTTGGTGGCGTTGGCGGTTACCGGCGGCAGCCCGGTGGCGAGCAGGGCGGGGAAGGAGAAGAAGGTACCGCCGCCAGCAAGGGCGTTCATGCCCCCGGCGGCGAAGCCGGCGAGCAGCAGCAGGAAAACGTCGTGGAGGCTCATGGTCGGGCGCGCAAAAGCCCGCAGGTTACCCTCGGGAATGGGCGGTCGCAAAGACCTCGCGAACGGTAGACCACCCATTTGCATGCCGACCAGTGAGCCGAATCGCCGCCTGAATGGGAACGCGTCGCTCGCCAGTAGCAGTATGCTTTCATCAACTCGTATGGGGCGGGGGCGGTAAAGCGCAGGGAAGCCCACTCCACAGGCCTTTCCAGGCAGTATCCGCGAAAGGTGACAAGGCAAAGAACCACGCGTTAGCGTCAGGCCGGAACCGGGCTCAGCAGTACCTGGTTCCGGCCTCTTTCATTGTGCCTTCGGGTCGTCCGCCAGCAGGGCAAACCCTTCGCGGTTATCGCTGACGATACGGAATTGCTCGCTCTGGCCGGGCTCCACATGCGCAGCCTTTTCGCGGCGCAGGCGGCCCATGGAGCAGAGGGTGTCGTCCGTCTCGTCGATGCCGATGCCGACGATGCGGTCGCCCGGCGGCACCTGGAAGCTTGCAACCTCCCCGATGCCGATGCGTGCCGCCAACTGACGGTCCACGTGCACGGCGATGTAGCAGCCGCTACCCAGTCCCCCCATGTCGCGGTTGACTACGATCTGGCCGCCGCCTTCCACCGGCTCCTGGAACGCCAGCAGGCGATCGGCGGGTACGTGCGTGATTTGCGTCGGGTCGGTTCGATAGGACGAGCAGCCGGCGAGCAGAAGCAGAGAGACAGCAACACAGGTCAGACGCATGGAGCCCTCCTTGGGCGGAGCGAACATCGGGCAATGCTGGAACTCTAGTGGAAGCACCGGGCTTTGCCATGGAAAAGCCCGGGTGAGTGCCTCAGTGCCGGCCGGCGGAATCTTCTGCTGGCAGCTTTTTCAACCGATAGGCCAGGGCGGGGCGGGTCATGCCCAGCAGGCGTGCGGCTTCCGAGACGTTCTGCTGACTGCGCTTCATCGCTCCTTGCATCAACGCTTCTTCCACCGCGTCCAGGCTGAGGCCGCTGTCGATCAGGCGCTCCACCCAGTCAGGCTCGGCGCTGGCCGTGCGGACTACCAGCTCGCCTTCACTGGACAGGCCGATGCTGTCGGCCTCATGCGAGAGATGCGGGAACAGCGCGTCGGCGCTGATACTCTGGTTGGCGTCGGTGATGATTACGCCGCGCTCGATCAGGTTCTCCAGCTCGCGGATGTTGCCCGGCCAGTCGTAGCGCAGGCAGGCTTCCAGTGCGCGGTCGGAAAGCCCGAGGGTGGTCTTGCCGTAGCTGGTGTGAAGGCGCGACAGGAAATGCTCCACCAGCAGTGGAATGTCTTCCCGGCGTTCCCGTAACGAGGGGATGAACACCGGGTAGACGTTGAGCCGGTAGTAAAGGTCGGCGCGAAAGCGCCCCGCCTTTACCGCCTGGGCAAGGTCTTCATGGGTGGCGGCCACCACTCGGACGTCCACTTTGCGGGTTTGCGAGTCGCCGACCCGCTCCAGTTCTTCTTCCTGCAGCACCCGCAGCAGGCTGGCCTGGGCGCGAGGCGTGAGCTCCACCACTTCGTCGAGGAATAGCGTGCCGCCGTTGGCGCGCTCGAAGCGGCCCATGCGCGACTGCTGGGCGCCGGTGTAGGCGCCGCGCTCCACGCCGAACAGCTCGGCTTCGATCAGGTCCGGTGGAATGGCCGCGCAGTTCAGCGCCACGAAAGGCCCGCCAGCCCGCTCGCTGCGCAGGTGCAGGCTGCGCGCCATGACCTCCTTGCCCACCCCGGTCTCACCCAATAGCAGCACCGAGGCCTTGCCCGGCGCGGCTTTGTCGATCAGGGTGCAGGCCTTGCGGTAGAGCGGTGCCTGGCCAATGCCGTAAAACTGTCCAGCGTCGTGCTGCAGGCGCTGGCGCATGTTCGCCACCTGCACTTGCAGGGCCTGGAGTTCGTCGATGATGGGGTCGCTCTGGAAGTAACGGAGAAACTCTTCGGCGTCCTCCCATTCCTCCACTGGTTTGCCGATGATGCGGCAGCGTGAGTCGCCGCAGCCGCGGCAGCTGACCTCCTTGTAGAGCACCTGGCGACCGAGGAAGAAGGACGAATAGCTGATGGCATAGCCGAGCAAGGTCCAGCACACCGGCTGGTCGGCGTGCAGCCCTTCAGCCTGGCAATTTTCCACCTCGTAGGAGTTCTGCCATTCGAGGTCGGCATAGAACTGGCCGTTCTCGATGTCGATGTTCATCTCCAGTGGATGGACCTTGACCATGCCCTTGAGCGAATGCAACTGCGGACCGGTGAGGAACATCTCCACGGCGTCGGCATCCGGACGGAGCTTTCGCGCCAGTTCGGCATCCTTCAGGCCGGACTGGTAACCCAGGCGCAGGAACAGCCCCTTGGCCCGCTCGACGCCGAGCATCTCGATCAATTCGCGACGGAAAGACCCCATGGCCGAGGCCTGTAGCAGGAGCATGCGCTGCTCGTCGAGCCAGATCTTGCCCTCGTTACCGAGGAAGTGAACCTGATCGGTCAGGTCCTTCAGGGTCGGGCTGTGCTCCGACGCCTTGTAGTCAACTTTCATCGTGTTGCACCCCAGATTGTTCTTGTACGGGGAGGTCGGCGAACCACTGCTCAGGCAGACGGTTGCAAGGGTTCGACCGGGCGGCCGGAAGACGCAAGGAAGGGCCGCTCTCTTTTTTCTAAGCGGCCTGAAAGCCGGTGAAAAGTCAATCGCAGCTGTCGATTGGCGATTTGCTCAAAGCGTTCTCGGACGTTGAGCAAATGGTGAAAGCCCCCGGGCCCGACAACGACTCGCAGCGCCCGATGTCCTGGTCTCTTCGCCAAGGAAAGCCCAATAAAAACAATGTCTTGAAAAGAGAATTGGCTGCCCTTGCGAACGCTGGCACAGCCGTTGCTCTACCCCTGGCAACCCGCCCATGGAGTTGCCTTGCATGAGCCAGCCACAGACTCGCTTCGATCAACTGCCGCGTTACGTCCGGGTGCGCAGCGAGCCCGACGCCACCTTCGTCGAGTTCGACTTCGCCATCGGCTATCCCGACCTCTTCGTCGAGCTGGTTCTGCCGCGCGCGGCCTTCGCCAGCTTCTGCGAGCAGAACCGGGTTCAGCACATGGATGCGCAGATGGCCGAAGCCATCGACGCCGACATGGAGAAGTGGCGCTACGGCGAGAGCCGCGATCAGGCCGACTGATGGCCTGACCACGACGCGTCGACTCCCCACAACAACAAGTACAGGACGCCCTGCATGAGCATCGAGATCAAGACGGCAACGGCCGAGCCGATCCGCCAGACCTTCAGCCACACCCGCCGGCGTTTCGGCGACAAGCCTGCCAGCCGCTACCAGGAGGCCAGCTTCGATATCGAGGCCGTCACCAACTTCCATTACCGCCCGCTCTGGCAGCCGGACAAGTTGCTCAACGACCCCACCCGCACCGCCGTCCGCATGGCCGACTGGTACAGCGTCAGCGACCCGCGCCAGTTCTACTACGGCGCCTATGTGCAGACCCGCGCCAGGATGCAGGAGAACGCCGAGCACGATTACGCCTTCTGCGAGAAGCGCAACCTGTTGGCCGGGCTGGATACCGTCAGCTGCGAACAGATCACCCGCCTGCTGTTGCCCCTGCGCCATGCGGAGCTCGGCGCCAACATGAACAACAGCGGCATCGCCGCCGACGGTTTCGGCACCAGCCTGACCCAACTGCACATGTTCCACGCCATGGACCGACTCGGCATTGCCCAGTACCTGTCGCGCATCGGCCTGATGCTCGATGACGGCGGCACCGACCTGCTCGCCGAGGCCAAGCAGCAGTGGCTGCAAGACCCGGCCTGGCAGGGCCTGCGTCGCTACGTGGAAGACACGCTGGTGGTGCGTGACTGGTTCGAGCTGACTCTGGCGCAGAACCTGGTCAGCGACGGCCTGCTGTACCCGCTGCTGTTCCACAAGTTCGATGAGCAGCTCTGCGCCCGGGGCGCCGGCCAGGTGGGGATGCTCACCGAATTCATGCGCCTCTGGTTCGCCGAGACCCAACGCTGGGTCGATGCCCTGGTGAAAACAGTCGCCAGCGAAAGCATTGATAACCGTCAGCTTGTCGAGGGCTGGGTCGCCCAGTGGCAGGCCAGTGCCCTGGACGCCCTGGCGCCGCTAGCCGAAATCGGTCCTGGTGCCGCCGCCCTCGAAATCGTGGCCGGCGAGTTCGCCGTCCGCCTGAAGAAACTCGGCCTTGCAGGAGCCGCGCAATGACTTCCCTCGTCTATATCGCCTTCCAGGACAACGACAACGCTCGCTACATAGTCGAGGCCATCGTCCAGGACAACCCCCACGCCGAGATCCAGCACCAGCCGGCCATGATCCGCATCCAGGCCGAAGGGCGCCTGGAAATCCACCGCGCTACGGTCGAGGAAAAGCTTGGTCGCGAGTGGGACGTGCAGGAAATGCTGATCGACGTCATCACCCTCGGCGGCAACGTCGAGGAAGACGAAGACCTCTTCGCCCTGCACTGGAACTGACCCGCGCACAACGACAAGAATCGGGAGAGCCGCCATGGCTGCCAAACGCCTGAACCAGAAAGACAAGTACCGCTGCCTGACCCGCGACCTGGCCTGGGAGCCGAGCTACCAGAGCAAGGAAGACATCTACCCCTACGAGCGTTTCGAGGGCATCAAGATCACCGATTGGGACAAGTGGGAGGACCCCTTCCGCCTGACCATGGACGCCTACTGGAAATACCAGGCCGAGAAGGAGAAGAAGCTCTACGCCATCTTCGATGCCTTCTCCCAGAACAATGGCCACACCAACCTCTCCGACGCGCGCTACGTCAACGCGCTGAAACTCTTCCTCAGCGGTGTGACACCGCTGGAGTACCAGGCCTACCAGGGCTTCGCCCGTGTCGGCCGGCACTTCGGCGGGGCCGGGGCGCGGGTTGCCTGCCAGATGCAGGCGATCGACGAACTGCGCCACGTACAGACCCAGATCCACGCCATGAGCCACTACAACAAGCACTTCAACGGCCTGCATGACTTTGCCCACATGCATGACCGGGTGTGGTTCCTCTCGGTGCCCAAGTCCTTCTTCGAAGACGCGCGGACCGCCGGGCCGTTCGAGTTCCTCACGGCCATCTCGTTCTCGTTCGAGTACGTGCTGACCAACCTGCTGTTCGTGCCCTTCATGTCCGGTGCGGCCTACAACGGCGACATGGCCACCGTGACATTCGGCTTCTCGGCGCAGTCCGACGAGGCGCGGCACATGACGCTCGGCCTGGAGGTGATCAAGTTCCTGTTGGAGCAGCACGAAGACAACGTGCCGATCATCCAGCGCTGGATCGACAAGTGGTTCTGGCGCGGATACCGCCTGCTGACGCTGGTGGGGATGATGATGGACTACATGCTGCCGAACAAAGTCATGTCCTGGGCCGAGGCCTGGGAGGTGTACTACGAGCAGGCCGGCGGCGCGCTGTTCAAGGACCTGGAGCGCTACGGCATCCGTCCGCCCAAGTACGTCGAGCAGACCACCATCGGCAAGGAACACATCAGCCACCAGGCCTGGTCGATCTTCTACCAGTACAGCCAGGCCACCAACTTCCACACCTGGATACCCACGGACGAAGAGCTGGACTGGCTCTCGGCCAAGTACCCGGACACCTTCGACCGCATCTACCGCCCGCGTTACGAGCACTGGCGCGAGATGCAGGCGCGTGGCGAGCGCTTCTATAACAACACGTTGCCGATGCTCTGCCAGGTCTGCCAGATCCCGCTGGGCTTCACCGAGCCGGACGCGGACACCACCCTCAGCCACCGCAGCGTGGTGCATGGCGGCGAGCGCTTCCATTTCTGCTCCGATGGTTGCTGCGACATCTTCCAGTACGAGCCGGACAAGTACATCCAGGCCTGGCTGCCGGTGCACCAGATTCTCCAGGGCAACTGCGGCGGCGCCGATGTCGAGGCGGTGGTGCGCGACTACTACAACATCGCCTTTGGCCAGGACAACTTCGACTATCAGGATTCACCCGAGCACCAGCGCTGGCGCGAGTGGCAGGGCGACAAGCCCGCCGACCTCGCCAAGACCGGCTGAGCCCCGTGGCGGGTGCTGTGCACCCGCCTTCCACCCCATTACAAGAAGGACAGCGTCATGCCCGTGACTGCCATCGGCGCCTATGCGGCGCAATCCCTGGACCGCCAGGAAAACTTCAACGGCCTGCAACTGGTGTACCTCTGCTGGGAACGCCACCTGATGTTCTGCGCCCCTTTCACCCTGCCGCTGCCGCCGGACATGCCCTTCGGTGACTTCATCGAGAACGTGGTCAAGCCGGCCATTGCACCGCACCCCGATGCCGCGAAGGTGGATTTCAAAAAAGCCCTCTGGCGCCTGGACGATGCTGACCTCCAGCCCGACCTGACGGCGGGGCTGGCCAGCAACGGCATTGGCCACAAGAGCCTGCTGCACCTTTTCACCCCTGGCCTGGATGGCCTCAACGGCAGCTTCAACTGAGGAGGTCGCCATGAGTTACCAGGTCACCATCGAACCTACCGGCGAGCAGATCGAAGTGGAGGAGGGCCAGACCATCCTCCAGGCGGCCTTGCGCCAGGGCGTCTGGCTGCCCTTCGCCTGCGGCCATGGCACGTGCGCCACCTGCAAGCTGCAAGTGCTGGAAGGGGAGGTGGACGTCGGTGCCGCCTCGCCCTTCGCTCTGATGGACATGGAGCGTGACGAGGGCAAAGTGCTGGCCTGTTGCGCCATCCCGCAGAGTGACCTGGTGATCGAGGCCGACATCGATGTCGATCCGGACTTCGCCGGGCACACCGTGCAGGACTTCCACGCGACGGTGGTCGCCCTGGACGACCTCTCGCCCACCATCAAGGGTCTGCGCCTGAAGCTGGACCGTCCCATGGACTTCCAGGCCGGGCAGTACATCAACCTGCAGATACCCGGCATCGAAGGCACCCGCGCCTTTTCCCTGGCCAACCCGCCGAGTCGCGCTGACGAAGTGGAGCTGCACGTGCGCCTGGTGGACGGTGGACAGGCTACCGGTTTCATCCACCGCGAATTGAAGGTGGGGGACGCGCTGGAGGTTTCCGGCCCCTATGGCCAGTTCTTCGTGCGCGGCTCGCAAGCCGGCGACCTGATCTTCATCGCTGGCGGCTCGGGGCTGTCCAGCCCGCAGTCGATGATTCTCGACCTGCTGGAGCAGGGGGACACGCGGCGCATGGTGCTGTTCCAGGGCGCTCGCAATCGCGCCGAGCTCTACAACCGCGAGCTCTTCGAGCGCCTGGCCGAAGAGCACGAGAACTTCACCTACGTGCCGTCCCTCAGCCAGGCGGCGGAAGACACTGAGTGGACCGGCTTCCGCGGCTACGTACATGACGCGGCGAAGCAACACTTCGACGGTCGCTTCACCGGCAACAAGGCCTATCTCTGCGGGCCGCCGCCGATGATCGACGCCGCCATCACTGCCCTGATGCAGGGCCGGCTGTTCGAGCGCGACATCTTCATGGAGCGCTTCCTGACCGCTGCCGATGGCGCCGGCGAGAGCACCCGTTCAGCCCTGTTCAAGCGCATCTGACTCCGCTTCATCCGCCGCTCCGTGCCGCGCGTACGGACGGCGGCTCACGCCCATAAAAACAACAAGGTACTGCTGATGAGCGCCAAACTGCGTGTCCTTTCCTGCTGCATCCTCGCCACCCTCGGCCATGTCGCCCATGCCACCGAAGGCGGCGGCTCCACCTACCCCGTGGGTGCCGAGAACTACATGTCCGGCGCCATGCCGCCACCGGGCTTTTACGGGCAGGTGTTCTCCACTCATTACGAAGCCGACACCCTGCGCGGCAACGACGGCCGCAGCCTGCCCGTGGACTTCCGCGTGCGTGCCAACGTCGTAGCGCCGCGCCTGATATGGGTGAGCGAGCAGCAGCTGTTCGGCGGCAACCTGGCCTTCGCCGCGCTGTTTCCATTCGTCGACCTCAAAGTCGAAGTGAACGGCCAGTCCCAGCACAAGAAGGGACTGGGCGACATCATCTTCGGCCCGGCCCTGGGCTTTCATCACAGCGACAAGCTGCACAGCATCTTCGCCCTGGACTTCATCGCCCCCTCGGGTGAATACGACCGCGGCGACCTGGCCAACATCGGGCGTAACTACTGGACCGTCGAGCCGGTATGGGCGATCTCGTACGTTGACCCCGCTGGCCTTAATGCCAGCGTGAAACTGATGTACGACTTCAACCGGGAAAACCCCGCCACCGACTACCGCTCCGGCCAGGAATTCCACTTCGACTATGCCGTCGGCTGGGGCCTGGGTAATGGCTGGGTGTTGGGCGTGGGCGGCTACTACTACCGCCAGACCACCGACGACCGCCAGGACGGCGAGCGCATCGACGACAACAAAGGCCGCGCCTTCTCCATCGGCCCGTCGATCATGTACAGCAACAAGGACGGCTGGTTCCTCACCGCCAAATGGGAGCAGGAAAGCCAGGTGCGCAACCGCGCGGAAGGCGATGCCTATTGGCTGAAGCTGACGGTGCCGTTCTAGCGTTCCTATTCACGTGGGCAGGCCTGCGGCCTGCTTGGCGAATGCATTCGCCCCTACAGGTTGAACGTTCCGTGGCACGGACAGCCCCCTCTCCCTCCGGGAGAGGGTTGGGGTGAGGCTCCCCCATTCGGTATTGGGCCACGTGCCATGGCAGGACTGCGTCCTGCTTCGCGAATGATTTCGCTCCTACAGGAACGGCAAACCCCTGGCGGCGCGGTTTACCCCCTCTGAAACACCAACGCCTTCAACCCCGCATCCGCATCGATATCCTCGAACTCCGGCGGATTCTCCAGCCGCTCCGCAAACCGCAACTCTGGCGCTTCGGCCTGCATGCCCTGGATGAGGAAATCCGGACCAATAGCCGGATCGTTCACGCAAGCCAGCACCACCCCGTTCTCGGTCAGTAACTCCGGCAGGCGGCGCAAGATCTTCTGATAATCGCGGGTCAGGGCGAAGCTCCCTTTCTGGAAGGACGGCGGATCGATGATCACCAGGTCATAAGGGCCGAGCTTCTTCACCTTGCCCCAGGACTTGAACAATTCGTGGCCAAGGAAACTCACACGGCTGAGGTCATGGCCATTCAGCCGATGGTTTTCCCGGCCTCGGCTCAAGGCCGAGCTGGCCATGTCCAGGTTCACTACGTGCTCCGCACCACCCTCGATGGCCGCCACCGAGAAGCCACAGGTGTAGGCGAACAGATTGAGCACCCGCTTGCCCTGGGCATTGGCCCGGACCCAGTCGCGGCCGTAGCGCATGTCGAGGAACAGGCCGTTGTTCTGCTTCTTTCCCAGGTCCAGCTTGAAGCGCAGGCCGCCTTCGCTGACCACGCACTCATCCACCGCCTTGCCCCAGAGCAACTCCACGGTGCTTTCCAGCAGGTAGCGGTGCTGCAGCAGCAGTGTGCAAGCGCCACTGCGCTGCCACGCTGGCGATTCGGTGAGGCGCAGCAACATGGCCCTCAGCGCAGCAAGTTCGTCTTCACCCACCTCGCGAAACAACGACACCAGCATCACGCCCTGCAGCCAGTCGACCGTCACTTGCTCCAACCCCGCCCACCGCCGTCCGCGGCCGTGGAAGACACGGCGGATCTCGTCCGGCAGATGCTCCAGGGCGGCGATCAGTTGCTGTTCGAGGGTGGCGATGGCGTCGTGGTTCATGGCGGGAGTTCACGGAAAACGGGGCGGCATTCTAACCCGAGCATTCTGGAGGAATGCCGTGGTGTGGCAAGCGGCCATTGGCCGGTATTCGCGCATGCAAGGAAGCGAGGCTGTGATGGAAACTCCCGAAGGGCGACGCGCCCCGACCAGACGCCGCATTAAAGGTCTGTTGCTGCTTACGGCCTGGAATCGGCTTGCAGCCCCCAAGGCTGGTGTGGGTCAGAGTCACGATGATGGACGAATACTCGAAACCAGCGCCCTCCAGGCAATAAAAAAGCCGGCTTGTGGCCGGCTTTTCATGAGAGGTCAGGGCTTACTTTTGGTAAGCCGCAACCGCTTTAGTGATTTCGGCGCGGGCAGCGTCAGCGTTGCCCCAGCCTTCTACTTTCACCCACTTGCCTTTTTCGAGGTCCTTGTAGTTCTCGAAGAAGTGCTTGATCTGCTCCAGCAGCAGGGCCGGCAGGTCGGTGTATTCCTTCACGTCCTTGTAGAGGACGCTCAGTTTGTCGTGGGGTACGGCGATCAGTTTGGCGTCGCCACCGGCTTCGTCGGTCATGTGCAGGACGCCGACCGGACGGGCGCGGATCACGGCGCCCGGAGCAACCGGGTAGGGGGTGACGACCAGCACGTCCAGGGGATCGCCGTCGTCAGCCAGGGTGTTCGGGATGTAGCCGTAGTTGGCCGGATAGAACATCGGGGTGGCCATGAAACGGTCGACGAACAGGCAGTCGCTGTCTTTGTCGATTTCGTATTTGATCGGCGCGTGGTTGGCCGGAATCTCGATCGCGACGTAGATGTCGTTCGGCAGGTCTTTACCGGCCGGGATCTTGCTGTAGCTCATGGTCAACTCCCTGGGGGTGGGCCAAAAAAGTGGGCGCGATTATAGGCATATTCCCAGGCCGATGCCACGCCGTTCTACTTATCCATTGGTCGCGTCGCGATAGTCCGGATGGCCGTCTTGCAACCGTTTCAAGCGGCTCAACGGGTCCTGGCGGTAGAAGGCCTGGAGCTGGCGGTAGACGGCCGGAAAGGCCTGGTCGAGGAGGTCTGGGGCGGTGAAGAAGTACTCGCTGGTGACGGCGAAGAATTCTGCCGGGTCTTCGGCTGCATACGGGTCGATCGGCGTTTCGGCGTCGGGGTCGCGGTCGAGTTGGGCGTTCAATGCGTCGTAGGCGGTCTGCATGGCCAGGGACCAGTCGGATTGGCGCATGTCGCGATGCAGTGGCGGCAGGCCGTTGGGGCTGCCATTGAGCATGTCGAGCTTGTGCGCCAGCTCGTGGATCACCAGGTTGTAGCCATCCCAGCCGCCGCTGGCCTGTACGCCGGGCCAGGCGAGGATGACTGGGCCGAACTGCCAGGATTCGCCGCTGCGTTCGTCCTCGTATTCGTGCTCAACGCCGGCCGCGTCGCGGTGGCGCTGGGGGCTGACGAAGTCGTCGGGGTAGAGCACCAGCTCGTGGAAGCCCTGGTACCAGTTGAGGTCCGGCAGGTGCAGCAGGGGCAGTTGGGCCAAGGCGGCGAGGGTCAGGCGGTCTTCGTGGGAGAGTTGTACGCCGGGCAGGGTGCTGATGTGCTTCTCGTGCAAGAAGAGCACGCTGCGTTCGCGCAGGCGCTGGTCTTCGGCATCGCCCAGGCCGTCGAGGATCGGCAGGCGCTGGCGCACGGTCGTCCACTGCTGCGGGGCGACCGGGTTACGGCTCAGGATGCGCCGACGGCGCCAGCTGCGATAGGACCACATGGTGCGCAGGTCAGCTCGATTGCCTGGCGCTCTTGCCGGCGGGGCGAAAGTGGCCCCGGGCGAAGCCGATCAGCATCGGCAGCAGGGACAGGCCGATGATGAAGACGATCATCAGCGACAGGTTCTGCTTGATGAAGGGCACGTTGCCGAAGAAGAAGCCGAGGGTCACCAGGCCGCCCACCCAGAGGAGGGTGCCCAGTACGCTGAAGGCGAGGAAGCGCGGATAGGGCATGCGGCCCACGCCGGCGACGAAGGGCGCGAAGGTCCGCACGATGGGCAGGAAGCGCGCCAGGGTCACCGTCTTGCCGCCGTGGCGATCATAGAAGTCATGGGTGCGCTGCAGGTAGTCGCGGCGGAAGATCTTCGAGTCCGGGTTGCTGAACAGCCGCTCTCCCGCGGTGCGTCCGATCAGGTAGTTGGTGCTGTCGCCACTGATGGCCGCGATCATCAGCAAGCCGCCGAGCAGCCAAGGGTCCATGCCGCCGGTGGCGCACACGGCGCCTGCGATGAAGAGCAGGGAGTCGCCGGGTAGGAAGGGCATTACCACCAGGCCCGTCTCACAGAAGATGACCAGGAACAGGATGGCGTAGATCCAGGTTCCGTAGTTGGTGACCAGCAGGTTGAGGTATTGGTCCAGGTGGAGAATGAGGTCGATCGGGTTGAAATCCATGAGACGCCTTGTGAAGGACTGCGGCGGGTTAGGGCAGTGATTGACACATTATAGGGGGAAGTCCCTTGGCCACGATGAGCTGTTAGCCGAATGGTGAACGGCATAAAGGCTGCAACTGTTTCGATTGTTTTCCCGGATCAGGATGCCTGCCGATGCCTTTGCAGCTATTGGAACACCCCGCCGTGAGTCTGGCCCAGGGGCACGGTCTGGACCTGCCAAACCAAGCGGCCCGCGCCCGTGCGACTTGGGTCGCTGGGCGCCAGGGGCGTCCGCCGCTGTTGTTGGTGGCCCTGCTCTGGGGACGTTCGTGCACCGGTGTGGTGCAGTTACTTGGCCAATACCTCGACGCCTTGTTCGCCGACTATGCGTGCACCCCCGAGGGGTGGAGCGAGACGCAGGCGGCTCGGCAGGTGCTGGCGGCGCTCAACCTCCAGCTCTTTCGTCGGCGCCAGGCCGGTGAGCGAGTCCCGGAATTGAGTGCCGGCCTGCTGCTGGTGCAGGATGGCGAGGCGCATTTTCTGCAAGCAGGGGCGGTCGGCCTGGTGCACTTTCGGGGCGATCTGACTCAGGGCCTGGTCGGGCGGGATAACCCCTTGGGGGATCAGGCGGAGCTGGCGGTGATTCAACACAGTCTGCCGCTGACGCCGAATCAGCCCCTGCTGCTGGCTCCCCAGCCGCTGTTGGACGTTGCCGATCTGCGCGCCTTGGGTGAAGCCTGCAACAGCTTGCAACCCGGCCATCTGGGAAACCTTCTGGAGCCTCTTCTCAGTGCCCCTGGCGCTGCGGCTCTGGTCCTGCCGGGTGAGCCGCACAGCCTGCCGCCCGTGGCGTCGAGCACTCAGTGGCCTCGATTGGAAACTGCCGCGCCCGGGATGGAGGTGGATGGCTGGACCTTGCTCGCACACTGCGACTATGGCCCGCCAGGACGTCTGTTTCGCGCAGAGGAGGAAGGTCGCGAAGCGTTGCTCTGGTTGGCTGACGAGGATGCCGACGAAGCCTTCTGGCAGCGCGAGTGGGTGCTGCGTCGCAGTCCGGTGGCGACCTTGCCTCAGGTGCTGTCGCCGCGTCAGGGGCGCCAGCATGCCTTCCTGCTGTTCGCCCTGCCGCCGGCCGGCGCGCAGAGTCTGGCGCGCCGGCGAGAGGGCCGCACGCCCCTGGATGCGAAATCCACCCTGGCCATTGTGGTGCAGCTGATCGAGGCGGTTCGCTCGCTACAGCGTCGCGGCATGCAGGGGCTCTGGCTGAATCCCCGGCAAATACTGCTGGATGAACACGGCCGGTTGCTGCTGTTGCCGGAGTTTGCCGCCATCCTTCCTGGGGTCGCCCGGCAACCCGCACCGCCGCAGGCCGTGCCTCTGGCACCGGAGCTGCGCCATGGTCGCGCCCTGGACGGCAGCGCTGACCAGTTCGCCCTGGCGGCGCTGGTGTATTGGCTGCTCAGTGGACAATGGCCAGAGGCGACTCGACCCGAAGGGGGACAGGCCAGCCGCTATGTGCCCCTGGCGGGCCGTGTGCGAGGGGTTCCCGCCGGTTGGGATGGTGTGCTGGCCAAGGCTCTGGCGCCGCAGCCACGGGCACGCTTCGAGGCGTTGTCGGAGTTCCAGTTGGCCCTGGAACGTCTGCTGGATCAGTCGCTCAGGCACAAATCTGCGCCCCGGTTCAACCGAACGCGGCGCGTGGCGCTGGCCGTGCTGGTCGTGCTCCCGGTATTGCTGGGGCTCTGGATGGGGCTGGGCTAGCGGGGAAGAGCCCGGCTCGTTGGCCGGGCTCGTACAGCGGTTCAGTCGCTGTTGATTGGCAGGATGTAGTTCTTGAACTCGGCGTCTTCGTGGAATCCGATGGACTCGTACACCTTGTGCGCCACCTCGTTGCTCACGCTGGTGGACACGCGCATGCGCACGGCGTTGGTTTCTCGCGCCATCTTCTTCGCGGTCTGCAGCAGGCGGTCGGCCACCAGTTGGCGGCGGGCGTCTTCGGCGACGTAGATGTCGTTGAGGATCCACACGCGCTTCAGCGACAACGAGGAGAAGCTCGGGTAGAGCTGGCAAAAGCCCAGCAGACGAGTGTCGTCGTCATCCGGAAAGGCCAGATAGATCACCGATTCCTTGCGGCTCAGGCGTTTCTCCAGGAACTTTCTCGAGGACTCCGGGAAGGGCAGCTCACCATAGAACTCACGGTACTTCACGAACAGCGGAGAAAGCAGGTCCAGGTGCTCCAGGGTGGCTTGGACGATGCGCATGATGGGCCTCGGTATCTGTGGATGGACGTGATTGGCGATGCAGATGCTGTGCCAGCCAAGGGTGTCGATGCTGCACCAGAAATTGTGGAAAGCGCAATCCAAGCAAGCGTTTGACTGGTAGATCCGCGCCCCTGGGGAGGCGCGGGTTCAGTGGTGGTCGGTGGCCAGCAGGAAGTTGCCGGCCAGGGTGCGGTCCGGCTCGCCGGAAAGGCTGGGTACTTCAGCCTCGTCCTTCAGGTTGACCCCGGATAGCTGGCGGCGGCAGGCCTCGCGCATCAGGTAGAGCAGGCGGTGGGCGGCCATGCCATAGCTGAGGCCCTCCAGGCGCACGTTGGAGATGCAGTTGCGGTAGGCATCGGTCAGGCCGACCCGTGGTGCCCAGGTGAAGTACAGGCCGAGGCTGTCCGGTGAGCTGAGACCGGGGCGCTCGCCGATGAGGATCACCACCATCTTCGCCCTCAGCAGTTCGCCCACTTCATCGGCCACCGCCACCCGGCCCTGCTGTACGAGGACGACGGGCGAGAGCGACCAGCCTTCGGCCGAGGCCTGTTCCTCCATGCGTTCGAGGAAGGGCAGGCTGTGGCGTTGTACGGCCAGGGCGGAGAGACCGTCGGCCACCACCACGGCCAGGTCGTAGCCTCCGGGGTTGGCCTGGGCCTGCTGCAGCAGTTTTTCCCGCGAGGCGGCATCCAGGCGCCGGCCAAGGTCCGGGCGCTGCAGGTAGGTGTCGCGGTCCGCCGCGGCGCTGTGCAGCAGGAGCGTCTCGCGGCCACGTTCGGCCAACGAAGCGGCAAGTCCTGCATGGTCGAACGGCAGGTGCACGGCGTCCCGCGCCTGGGCGTGGGCGTACTGGAAGTTCAGCTGGGCATGGGTGGGCAGGCTGATGCCGGCGCGTCCCAGGGCGATGCGCGCCGGGGTCAGGCGGCGCAGTTCTTCCCAGGGGTTGGCGGTGTGGCCGGAGGTGGGGCGTGGAGTCTTCATCCGTCTCTCCTCGGGTTCAGGCCAGTCGTGCGATGGCCTGGCGGAAGGCCGGCGGAAGCTGGTCGCCGAGCACGACCCGGCCGTCGTTCTGCACCAGGATACCCATGCGCTCCAGCCAGAGCTCGAACTCTGGCGCTGGTTTCAGGCCCAGGCTCTGGCGGGCGTAGAGCGCGTCATGGAAGGAGGTGGTCTGGTAGTTGAGCATCACGTCGTCTGAGCCGGGGATGCCCATGATGAAGTTGATACCGGCCACGCCAAGCAGGGTCAGCAGGGTGTCCATGTCGTCCTGGTCGGCTTCGGCGTGGTTGGTGTAGCAGATGTCGCAGCCCATGGGCACGCCGAGCAGCTTGGCGCAGAAGTGGTCTTCCAGGCCGGCGCGGATGATCTGCTTGCCGTTGTAGAGGTACTCCGGGCCGATGAACCCGACCACCGTATTCACCAGGAAGGGGTTGAAGTGCCGGGCCACGGCGTAGGCGCGGGTTTCGCAGGTTTGCTGGTCGACACCGTGGTGGGCGTTGGCCGAGAGCGCGCTGCCCTGGCCAGTCTCGAAGTACATGAGGTTGTTGCCCAGGGTGCCGCGCTTCTGCGACAGGCCGGCCTCGTAGCCTTCCTGAAGGATTTTCAGACTGATGCCGAAACTGGCGTTGGCCGCTTCCGTGCCGGCGATGGACTGGAACACCAGGTCCAGCGGCACGCCGCGCTCGATGGCGGCGATGGAGGTGGTGACGTGGGTCAGCACGCAGGCCTGGGTGGGAATCTCGTATCGCTGGATGATGGCGTCGAGCATTTCCAGCATCGCGCAGATCGAAGAAATACTGTCGGTGGCCGGGTTGATGCCGAGCATGGCATCCCCGTTACCGTAGAGCAGTCCATCGAGGATGCTCGCGGCAATGCCGGCGGGCTCGTCCGTGGGATGGTTGGGCTGCAGGCGGGTAGAGAGCCGGCCGCGCAGGCCCATGGTGTTGCGGAAGCGGGTGATGACGCGGATTTTCTGCGCCACCAGCACCAGGTCCTGCACGCGCATGATCTTCGATACGGCAGCGGCCATTTCCGGCGTCAGGCCCTTGGCCAGGGCGCGCAGGCTGGCTTCGTCGGTGTGTTCGCTGAGCAGCCAGTCACGGAAGCCGCCCACGGTCAGGTGGCTGACCGGGTCGAAGGCCGCACGGTCGTGGCTGTCGATGATCAGGCGGGTGACTTCGTCTTCTTCGTAGGGAATCAGCGCCTCGTCGAGGAAATGCTTGAGGGGGATATCTGCCAGGGCCATCTGCGCGGCGACACGTTCGCCATCGCTGGCGGCGGCGACCCCGGCCAGGTAGTCGCCGGAGCGCGCCGGGCTGGCCTTGGCCATCACCTCCTTGAGGCTGTCGAAACGCCAGGTCTCGCCGCCGACGCTGTGGGAAAAACTGGCCATCTGTGCCTCCGTCCTTCTGGTGAACGTGGATCGGCGATCAGGTTAGCCCGGATGCAATCCGGGGAATTCAACGTTCCCGGATTTCATCCGGGATACGAACACCCCACCGCCTGGCGGTGGGGTGGGGAGGCCTCAGGCCCCGTTCAGCAGGGCATCGGCCGGTGCGCTGGCGCGATGATGCGCGGTGAGCTGGAAGTAGATGTACCCGACAATCATGAAGGCAAGAAAGATGCCGCCGATCAGCGTATTGAACCAGGCCATCGCCAACAGGCAAACCACCGCCAGCACCAGGGCAATCGCCGGCACCACCGGGTAGCCCGGGGCGCGGAAGGTGCGCTCCAGGTGCGGCTCGGTTCTGCGCAGTTTGAACAGGCTGAGCATGCTGATGATGTACATGACGATAGCGCCGAACACGCTCATGGTGATCATCGCTGCGGTCAGGGTCATGCCCTGCAGGTTTACCAGGCCGTCGCTGTAAATGGCGGCGATGCCGATCACGCCGCCGGCGAGGATGGCGCGATGAGGCGTCTGGAAGCGCGACAGCTTGGCCAGGCCGCGCGGCAGGTAGCCAGCGCGGGCCAGCGCGAAGAACTGCCGCGAGTAGCCGAGGATGATGCCGTGGAAGCTGGCCACCAGGCCGAACAGGCCGATCCACACCAGCATGTGCATCCAGGTGGAGTCATTGCCTACCACCGCCTTCATGGCCTGCGGCAGCGGATCGTTGATGTTCGACAGCTCGCGCCAGTCACCCACGCCGCCAGCCATGATCATCACGCCGATGGCGAGGAACACCAGGGTCAGGATGCCGGCGATATAAGCGCGCGGGATGGTGCGTTTCGGGTCCTTGGCTTCCTCCGCCGCCATGGCCGCGCCCTCGATGGCGAGGAAGAACCAGATGGCAAAGGGGATGGCGGCGAAGATGCCGGAGATGGCATGGCTGCCGAACTCATTGGTGCCCGCCCAGCCGTTGACCACGAAGTTGCTGAAGCTGAAGCCCGGTGCGACGACGCCCATGAACACCAGCAGCTCAGCCACGGCCAGCACGGTGACCACCAGTTCGAAGGTGGCGGCGATGCTGACACCGAGGATGTTCAGGGTCATGAAGATGAGGTACGCCCCAACTGCAGCGTGCTTCGGGTCGAGCTCGGGGTACTGCACGTTGAGGTAGGCGCCGATGGCCATGGCGATGGCCGGCGGGGCGAAGACGAACTCGATCAGTGTGGCGATGCCCGCGATCAATCCACCTTTCTCGCCGAACGCGCGGCGGCTGTAGGCAAAGGGACCGCCCGCGTGGGGAATGGCGGTGGTCAGCTCGGTGAAACTGAAGATGAAGCAGGTGTACATGGTGGCCACCAGCAGCGCGGTGATCAGGAACCCGAGGGTGCCCGCCGCGCCCCAGCCATAGCTCCAGCCGAAGTATTCGCCGGAGATCACCAGGCCGACGGCGATGCCCCAGAGGTGCAAGGTGCCGAGCGTTGGTTTTAGTTGTGTTGTGCTCATTGGGACTCCTCGCCCCAGGGGGCGGTGTTGGTGGATGACCTGACGCGATCTTATCCAGCGACCCTGCCCAGGACTTGACCGTGGAAGGCCGTGTGCCGCCTGTGCGGTCAAGTCGTGCAGCACTGTTACCCATCGCCCCACGGGGCGTGCCCCGGCACGGGGCAATCGCGTAAGTGATGCCCGCAAATGGCCCGTAAAGGCCGCGCTGGAGGGCCTGTATTGGCCATGGCTGGAACCTTGGGCAAGGGCATGGGTTTTGCTTGTTTGTCCGTTCAAAAAAGAATCGGTGGACCGCGATGAATCCATCCCTGTTTTCCAGTGCCAGCCTGCAGGCACCCGCCGCGAGCAACGTCGGTGTGCTTTCGGCTGCCGCCAGCGGTCTCGACCGCTTCATCACCGGGCAGGGCGGTGATCTGGACCGTATCTTCGGCCGTGCCGGCATCGACCCCGAGCAACTGTTGCACCCGACCCTCAGCCTGGCGCTGACCAATTATTGCCAGGTGCTGGAAGTGGCTGCGCGACAGTCCGGCTGCGACAACTTCGGGCTGCGTTATGGCCAGCAGTTCCAGCCCCGCGACCTGGGGCTGCTGGGCTATGTCGGGCTGTTCTCGAACACCCTGGAAGAGGCGCTGAAGAACTTTGCCGCGGCTTTTCCCTATCACCAGCACAGCACCCTGATCCGCCTGGTGGATTGCGGCGAGTGCTATCGCTTCGATTACCAGGTGCGCCATGGCGCGATCCTCGATCGCCGCCAGGATGCCGAGCTGACCATGGGCATGGCGCTCAACCTGGTCCGCCATGCACTGGGCCGCGACTGGGCACCGCGCGCCGTGGCTTTCGAGCATGCCCGGCCGGAGGGCTGGCAGGAACACAGCCAGGCATTCGGTGCACCGGTGCAGTTCGGCCGGCCCTGCAACTTCCTGCTGGTGCCCAAGGGTGATGTGCAGGGCAAGCTCATGCCCGAGCGCGATCCCAACCTGCTGTTCCTGTTCCAGGATGTGATCCGCAGGCTGGGTGAGCAGGGCGTGGGGCCGAACCTGCTGGAGGAGGCGGGTACCCAGATTCGACTGGCGCTGGCGCTGGGAGAGCCTTGTCTGGAACAGATCGCAGAGCGCCTCGAACTGACTCCGGCGGGCTTGCAGCGGCGTCTGCGCGAAGAGGGGCTGAGCTTCAGTCAACTGGTGGAACAGACCCGTCGCGAGCTGGCGCTGCATTACCTGCGTCAACGTCAGCGGCCGATCTCCGAGCTGGCGCCTTTGCTCGGTTACTCTGAAACCAGCGCATTCTCCCGTGCCTTCCGCCGCTGGTTCGGTGTGAGCCCAAGGCAGTGGCGGGGGGAAGAATGCTAAAGGTGCTCGCTCTTTTTGTAGGGGCGATTTCAATCGCTATGTCTGCGTTGTAGGAGCTGGCTTGCCAGCGAAACGCCGCCATTCGCTGGCAAGCCATCTCTTACGGGCAATGCGGCTGCCTGCAACACGTGATGCAGACATAGCCAATGAATTCGCCCCGACAGGAATAGTGCCCGGAATGTGGGAGCAGCCATAAAAAAACGCGGCCGAGGCCGCGTTTTTTCATGGGGTGCCGGGGATCAGAAGAAGCCCAGCGGGTTGATGTCGTAGCTCACCAGCAGGTTCTTGGTCTGCTGGTAGTGGTCGAGCATCATCTTGTGGGTTTCACGGCCGACGCCGGACTTCTTGTAGCCACCGAACGCGGCGTGGGCCGGGTACAGGTGGTAGCAGTTGGTCCATACACGGCCGGCCTTGATGCCGCGGCCCATGCGGTAGGCGCGGTTGATGTCGCGGGTCCAGAGGCCGGCGCCCAGGCCGAACTCGGTGTCGTTGGCAATCGCCAAGGCTTCGGCTTCGTCCTTGAAGGTGGTGACACCCACCACCGGGCCGAAGATTTCTTCCTGGAACACACGCATCTTGTTGTTGCCTTTCAGCAGCGTCGGCTGGATGTAGTAGCCGGTGGACAGGTTGCCTTCCAGCTTCTCCACGGCACCGCCGGTGAGCACTTCAGCGCCTTCCTGCTGGGCGATGTCGAGGTAGGAGAGGATCTTCTCGAACTGCTGCTGGGACGCTTGGGCGCCAACCATGGTGTCGGTGTCCAGCGGGTCGCCGCGCTTGATGGCGTTGACCTTCTTCATCACCTCGGCCATGAACGCCGGGTAGATGGACTCCTGCACCAGGGCGCGGGACGGGCAGGTGCAGACTTCGCCCTGGTTGAAGAAGGCCAGTACCAGACCTTCGGCCGCCTTCTCGATGAAGGCCGGTTCGGCCTGCATGATGTCTTCGAAGTAGATGTTCGGGCTCTTGCCGCCCAGCTCTACGGTGGACGGAATGATGTTCTCCGCCGCGCACTTGAGGATGTGCGAACCCACCGGGGTGGAGCCGGTGAAGGCGATCTTGGCGATGCGTTTGCTGGTGGCCAGGGCTTCGCCCGCTTCCTTGCCGAAGCCTTGCACCACGTTGAGCACGCCGGCCGGCAGCAGGTCGCCGATGAGTTCCATCAGTACGGAAATGCCCAGCGGCGTCTGCTCGGCAGGTTTGAGCACCACGCAGTTGCCGGCGGCCAGTGCTGGGGCCAGTTTCCAGGCGGCCATCAGCAGCGGGAAGTTCCAGGGGATGATCTGCCCGACCACGCCCAGCGGCTCGTGGATGTGATAGGCAACGGTATTTTCGTTGATCTCGGCGGCGCCGCCTTCCTGGGCGCGGATGCAGCCGGCGAAGTAGCGGAAGTGGTCGACGGCGAGCGGGATGTCGGCGTTCAGGGTTTCACGGACCGGCTTGCCGTTGTCCCAGGTCTCGGTCACGGCCAGGACTTCCAGGTTCTGCTCGATGCGGTCGGCGATCTTCAGCAGGACGTTCGAGCGGTCTTGCACTGACGTGCGACCCCAGGCATCGGCGGCAGCGTGGGCGGCGTCCAGGGCTTTTTCGATGTCTTCGGCAGTGGAACGAGGGAATTCGGCGATCGGCTGGCCATTCACCGGCGAGGTATTGGTGAAGTACTGGCCTTTGACCGGGGCGACGAACTCGCCACCGATGAAGTTGCCGTAGCGGGACTTGAAGGAAACGACAGCGCCGGGGGTACCGGGTTGGGCGTAACGCATGGTGTTTCTCCTGTCTCTTGTTGTAGTGGCTAAGACGCGGTTGGCGTTTGTCTCTACTGGAGCAAGGGCTGGGCCAGAGTGCTGGAAGTGCCACTCCAGAGCGGTTTGTGTGTGGGTCGATGCAGGCGCGAAGACGCGGATGTGGCAGGACCGGTACAACTGAGAGTGACACTTTGTCACGCATCTGGCACAGCAGGTGACCAACGGGTCAGGGGGCCATTGCAATGGCTTCTACGCTGGGGGATGCTGCGTCGACGCGGGTGCCGTTCCACGGCCAGGGCTGCCTCCCGGGAAGCTCGCACTGGAGAAGAACAACAATGCAGAATCCTCTCAGTCGTCACGCCCAACAGGTGATGACCTTGGCACAGGGGAAGGCGCAGGCCAGCGGGCCGGCCGCCGACCCTTCGATTGCTCGCTCCTGGCTGCGCTGCCTGGAGGACTATCACCTCGACCCGGCGCAGCCGGTCGCGCCCACAGTGCTTGAGCACGGGCGCATGCTGGAGTGCCGCGAGCGCATGCAGCAGGTGCTGGAGGTGGCCAATGGCGAGATGAACAACCTCTACCGGCAGCTCTCTGGTGCCGGCCATGCGGTGCTGCTCACCGATGCCCGCGGGGTGATCCTCAACTGCGTCACCGCCCATGCCGAACGGCCCAGCTTCGAGCGCGCCGGGCTCTGGCTCGGCGCCGACTGGAGTGAAGCCAGCGAAGGCACCAACGGCATCGGCACCTGCGTAGTGGAACGCCAGGCGCTGACCATCCACCAGGACGAGCATTTCCGCAGCCGCCATACCGGCCTCACCTGTTCCGCCAGCCCGGTGTTCGACCCCCAGGGCGACCTGATGGCGGTACTCGATGTGTCATCCGCGCGACACGATGTCTCGCGCCAGAGCCAGTTCCACACCATGGCGCTGGTCAACCTCTCGGCGAAGATGATCGAGAGCTGCTATTTCCTGCGCCGCTTCGAAGGCGAATGGTTGCTGCGCTTCCACCTTCAGGCAGAGTACGTCGGCCTGTTCAGCGAAGGCCTGCTGGCCTTCGATGGGGCAGGGCGGATCAGTGCGGTGAACCAGAGCGCGATCAACCTGCTGGGTTCCCCGCGCGAGCGCCTGATCGGCCAGTCCGTAGAAGCCTTCTTCGATTGCCGTCTCGACGACCTGCTCGGCCGCGCTACACCGCAGCCAGCCACAAGTTGGCCGCTGCGTGCGCGCAACGGCCGTGCCCTGTTCGCCGCCCTGCGTGGCCAGCCGCGCAGTGTTCCGCAACCCGTTTCACTGGAGCAGCCAAAGACGGCGCGGCCGGGCATCTGCCTGGGCGATGCGGCGCTGCAGAACGACTTCCGCCGTGCATTGCGCGTTTACGAGCGCGATGTGCCGCTGCTGATCAATGGCGAAACCGGTTCCGGCAAGGAGGCCTTCGCCCGAGCCCTTCACCAGGCCAGCTCTCGTGCCGAACGACCCTTTGTGGCGCTGAACTGTGCGGCCATCCCGGAAACCCTGATCGAGAGTGAGCTGTTCGGCTATCGCGGCGGCAGTTTCACCGGCGCGCGCAAGGAAGGCATGCGCGGCAAGCTGCAGCAGGCCGATGGCGGCACCCTGTTCCTCGACGAGATCGGCGACATGCCGCTGGCCCTGCAGACCCGTCTGCTGCGGGTGCTGGAAGAGCGCTTGGTGGTGCCCATCGGCGGCGAACCTCAGGCCGTAGATGTGCGCATCATCAGCGCCACCCACCGCGAGCTGGAGGCACGGGTGCAGAGTGGCAGTTTCCGCGAAGACCTGTTCTATCGCCTCAATGGCCTGGTTCTCGACCTGCCGCCCCTGCGTGAACGCAGCGACAAGCCGGAACTGCTGCATTACCTGCTGGCGGAAGAGGCGCGCGGCATGCGCGTCGTGCTCACTGATGACGCACGTCAGACCCTGCTCGACTACCACTGGCCGGGCAACGTGCGGCAGATGCGCAATGTGCTGCGTACCCTGGCGGCGCTTTGCGAGGACGGCATCATCCGCCAGGGCGATTTGCCTCGCGAGGTGGTGCATGCCGCAGTGGCGCCGACGACGCCAGAGCCTGTGGCCAACCCGCTAGACGACGCTGAGCGCACCGCCTTGCTCAATGCCCTGGACAGCCAGCGCTGGCACATGACCCGCACCGCCGAACAGCTCGGCATCAGCCGCAACACCCTCTATCGCAAGCTGCGCAAGCACGCCATCGCGACGCGGGGGTAGGACGGGGCGAAGCTACGTCTCCCGTGAAGGGGCGAATTCATTGGCTATGTCTGCGTTACGTGTTGTAGGCAGCCGCAGTGCCCGTAGGAGCTGGCTTGCCAGCGAATGGCGGCGTTTCGCTGGAAAGCCAGCTCCTACAAGGCTCTTGGCCGGATGGGAAATCTCTTGCAGCAGCTAACGCAGACATAGCCAATTCATTCGCCAAGCAGGCCGAAGGTCTGCCTCGCGAGGCCTCATGGGGGCAGCTGTGCTGCCCTTGGCGAATGAATTGGCCCCTACAGGAAAAGCCGCTTCGCACGGCAATCCGACTAGTCCCCTCGGACGATGTTGCCCGGCCGGGGCTGGCGAAAAATCGGCAGCACTTGAGCACAACAAGAGGGCAGTGCGATGAGCCAGGCCGATCTGAAAGCCGCGATGCTCCAGGCGATGCGTCGTCTGGCCAAGTCCGTGACCATCATCACCACCAGCAACGGCCAGGAGCGCTTCGCGATGTCTGCCACGGCGGTGGATTCGCTTTCCACCGAGCCGCCGTCGCTGCTGATCTGCGTGAACCAGAGCGCGTCGCTGCACGGGGTGCTGGATGCCGGTGCGGACTTCTGCGTGAACATCCTCGGGCTGGAGCAGGAGGAGCTGTCGCACCTGTGCAGCGGCCCGGTGAAGGGCGAGGCGCGTTTCCAGCGGGGCGACTGGCGCAGCAGCGAAGGCGGCATTCCGTACCTGGGCGACGCCCAGTCGGCGATTCTCTGCCGGCAGGACGGCAAGTTCAGCTACGGCACCCACAGCATCTTCATCGGCCGGATTGTGGCGATCCACAACAGCGTGGAGATCAGCCCGCTGGTCTACCTCGACGGCGCCTACACCACCACTGCACCGGCCTTGGCCGCTGCTTGCTGAGGACGCCGCATGACCGTGATGGAGCAGAGCCCGGAAGTCCCGTTGCAGGTGGTTGACGCTGCGCAGCTCAATTGGGATGACAGTGCCGACCTGCTGGTGGTCGGTTTTGGCGGTGCTGGTGTCTGCGCTGCTCTGGAGGCGCGCGGCCAGGGAGCTTCTGTGTTGGCGTTGGATCGCTTCGCTGGCGGTGGTGCGACGGCGCGCAGCGGTGGCGTGGTCTATGCCGGCGGTGGAACTCCGCAACAGGCCGAGGCGGGGGTCAACGACTCGTCCGAGGCGATGTTCGATTACCTGTGTCAGGAAGTGGGCGACGCGGTGTCCGCCGAGACGCTACAGGACTTTTGCGAGCGCAGTAGAGACAACCTGGCCTGGCTGGAGCGGCAAGGCGCCGGCTTCCAGGGCAGCGTGCCGCCGATGAAAACCTCCTACCCGAGCGATCAGTACTTCCTCTATTACTCCGGCAACGAAGCCGTTCCGAGCTATGCCGCCACGGCCCGGCCTGCACCGCGTGGCCACCGTGCCCTGGGCTCCGGGATGTCCGGTTACAACCTGTACGCACCGCTCAAGGCCAGTGCCCTGCGCCAGGGAGTGCGTCTGCGCACTCAGTGCGAGGTACGTCGCCTGGTGCTGGATGGCACCGGTCGAGTTATCGGTGTCGAGGCCTGGGAGATTCCAGCGGGCAGCCGCGCCGCGCGACGCCATGCCCGGCTGGCGCGCTGGACCGACGCCTTGCATCCCTATGCACCGGCCCTGGCTGAACGCCTGCGGCGCAAGGTGCGTGGGCTTGAACTGGCCCATGCGGAGCGCCGGCTGATCCGCGCCCATCACGGCGTACTGCTCAGTGCCGGCGGATTCGTGTTCAACCGCGCCATGCTCACCGCCCATGCGC
The DNA here is from genome assembly GCF_038440135.1 of Pseudomonas sp. OTU5201. Classification (NCBI taxonomy): domain Bacteria; kingdom Pseudomonadati; phylum Pseudomonadota; class Gammaproteobacteria; order Pseudomonadales; family Pseudomonadaceae; genus Pseudomonas; species Pseudomonas sp. OTU5201. The sequence continues at coordinate 106,980 of NZ_JASATC010000007.1, forward strand.
CGCGCTATCTCGGTGGGTTGCCACTGGGTACCAGCGGCTGCAACGGCAGCGGCATGCGTTTGGGTCACAGCGCAGGCGGTACGCTGCAGCGTATGGAAAAAGTCAGCGCCTGGCGCTTTATCAATCCTCCCCTGGCCTGGGCCAAGGGGGTGATCGTCAACGGCGCCGGGTATCGCTACTGCAACGAAGAGGTCTATGGCGCCAAGCTCGGCCACGCCATGGTGGAAGAACAGGGTGGCCGCGCGATCCTGATCATCAATCGTGCGTTGTTCCGCGAGGCGTTCGCGCAGATCGGCCCAGGCAAGGTCTGGTCTTTCCAGCGCCTGCCGGCTCTGCTCAACCTGCTGTTCAATGCCAAGCGCGGCAACAGCGTCGGCCAGTTGGCCGCACGGATCGGTCTGCCCCGCGAAGCCCTGGAGCAGACGCTGGCGGACTACGGTGATGCCGCTCGTGGCCTGCGCGAGGATGCCTTGGGCAAGTCGCGCGGTTTTCTCGCGTCGCTGGACGAGGGGCCTTGGTATGCCCTGGACCTGTCCTTCACCAGCACGCTCTATCCCTGTCCGGTGATCACCCTGGGCGGCCTTGCTGTTTGCGAGCGCAGCGGCCAGGTGCTGGACCGCGACGGTCAGGCGGTCCCTGGCCTGTTCAGTGCCGGCCGCAACGCGGTTGGCGTTGCTTCCAACTTCTACGTATCCGGTCTGTCCCTCGCTGACTGCGTTTACTCGGGGCGCCGTGTTGGCGCTCACGTGGCCGGTCTGGTTCGGGCGGCCGAAGCTTTCCAAGGAGAACAACAATGAAACGAGTTGAAGGCAAAGTCTGCATTGTCACCGGCGCTGCCAGCGGGGCTGGGCGCGAGGACGCACTGCTGTTGGCCAGTGAAGGGGCGAAGGTGGTGCTCACCGACCTCAATGATGAGGCCGGTCGCCAGGTCGCCGCTGAGATTGGCGAGAACGCACTGTTTATCCGCCAGGATATTTCCAGCGAAGCCGACTGGCAGAACGTCATCAGGCTCACCCTGGAAACTTTTGGCCGTCTCGATGTGCTGGTGAACAACGCCGGCATTCTGGCCGTGGCCAGCATCGAAGACACCAGCCTGGAGCTCTGGCAAAAGATCCAGCGGATCAACAGCGACGGCTATTTCCTCGGCTGCAAGCACGCCATCGCGGCGATGAAAGACAGCGGCGGCGGCTCCATCATCAATATGTCCTCGGTGGCGGCGCTGGGCGGAATGCCGGCCTTCTGCGCCTACTCCGCCTCCAAAGGGGCCGTGGCAGCGCTGACCCGCTCGGTGGCGCTGCACTGCAAGGAGCAGGGTTACCGCATCCGCTGTAACAGCGTGCACCCGGACGGTATCAACACGCCCATGACCCAGCCCCTCACCGGTCTTCAGGACGTGCCGCAGGACGTGCTGGACCAGAACCCGAAGAATCGTATGTGCGCCCCACGCGACATTGCCAACCTGGTGCTCTTCCTGGCGTCGGATGAGTCGCGGTTCATCAATGGCAGTGAACTGCGCATCGACAACGCACAGACCGTCAGCGGCCTGCTGTAACGCGGAGATGGCCATGGGCAGCGCGCAGCCTCTCGTGATCGAACCCCAACACTCCGGCGCCTTCCACCTGGAAGTGGCGGAGGTCATCGCCGAAACTCACGACAGCCGTTCTTTGGTGCTGCGGATTCCCGCAGGGCTGGAAGAACGCTTCCGCTACAAGGCGGGGCAGTACCTCGGCTTTCGCGTGATGCTCGGTGGCAAGCGGCTGACGCGTTGCTATTCCATGTCCAGCTCGCCGGATTGTGATGCCTTGCCCAAGGTCACCATCAAGCGGGTGGACGGCGGCCGGGTGTCCAACTGGTTCAACGACCAGGTGCGCCCCGGCGACTTGCTGGAGGTGCTGCCGCCGGCCGGGCATTTCCACCTGCGCTCCGGCGAGCATGACCTGGTGCTGTTCGGCGGTGGTTCGGGGATCACTCCGGTGTTCTCCATTCTCAAGTCGGCACTGAAGACCACACGGCGTCGAATCAAGCTGGTGTACGCCAATCGCGACGAGGCTTCGGTGATCTTCCGCGACGAGCTGAAGGCGCTGGTCAAGGCCCACGTGGAGCAACTGGAAGTCGTGCATGTGCTGGACTCGGTGCAGGGCTTTCTCAGCGAAGGCGAGGTGCACCAACTGGTACGCGGCCATGCTGGCGCGGAGTTCTACATCTGCGGGCCGGGGCCGTTCATGGATACCGTGGAGCGCGCGTTGCTGGCGCGAGGAGAAGCGCGCGAGCGCATTCATGTCGAACGCTTCGTCTCACCGCCCGACCCGGATGCGCAGGCGGTCATGCCGGTACCCGCCAGCGCGGCGGTGGAGCAGCTTTTGGTGGAGCTGGATGGCCTGCTCAGCCCCGTGCCGGTTCAACCCGGTGAGACTCTGTTGCAGAGCATGCGCAATGCCGGCCTCGATGCGCCCTATTCCTGCGAAGAGGGTTTCTGCGGTGCCTGCATGTGCAAGGTGGAGGAGGGTGAGGTGGTGCTCTCCCGCAACGATATCCTCAGCCCCGCCGAACTGGCCGAAGGCTGGACCCTGGCGTGCCAGGGCCGCCCAGGCAGTGCGCGGCTGAAACTGAAGTTTCCGGGGTGACAGCCGGAGGCTGCCGCCCTCGCGGGTGGCATTGAGCGTGTATGTCTGTGCCTTTACGCCCGGCTTCGGCCGGGTTTTTTCTTTATGCGGCATTGGGTGGTTGGCTTGATGCCAATCCTGTTGGGTCTGAACCGGGAGCGTGGTCTTGTGGGGGGCGATTTCAATCGCCATGCGGACTGGAGGTTCGTCCCCACATTGATCCGTGTGAAGCCGACGTTGTGGGTGTAGTCCCAACGGACGATCATCCACCGGACCGGCTTCTGTAGACTTCGCTGAAAAAACCATTCCAAGAACAAGCAATGAGGTTTCCCATGGCACGTCTGTCTAGCAAGGTCGCGGTCATCACTGGCGCCGCATCGGGTATTGGTCTGGCTTGCGTCCGGCGCTTCGTTGCCGAGGGCGCGCAGGTAGTCGGACTGGACATGGGGGAGCCCCGTGCAGATGTTGCTGCGAGCCTGGAGGGATTGATCCCGGCACCACTGTTCATGGCCCTGGATGTACGTGACGAGGCGCGCGTGCAGGCCGTGATGGAAGAGGTGGTGCGCCGCTTCGGGCGTATCGATGCGCTGGTCAACGCCGCAGGGGTTGCCAGCCAGGGCAACATCACCAGCGCACCCACCAGTGAATGGCAGCGGGTGCTGGACATCAACCTGACCGGCAGCATGCTCACCAGCAAGTACGCCCTGGTGCCGATGCTGGCGCAAAAGAGCGGCTCCATCGTCAACGTTGGCTCGATCTTCGGTGAGCAGGGCTGCGACAACAACACCGCCTACAACGTCTCCAAGGGCGGCATCAGCCAGCTCACCCGTTCCCTGGCTATCGACTACGGCCATGCCAACATCCGTGTCAACGGCCTTTGCCCGGGGCTGATCGACACCCCCATGACCCAGATGGTCAAGGAGCAGGAGGCCTTCCACGCTTTCTTCGCCTCCCAGCACATGCTGTGCCGCGCGGGGCGTCCGGAGGAGGTGGCCAATGTCGCGCTGTTCCTCGCCTCGGACGATGCTTCCTTTGTCAGCGGGCAGATGATCGGCGTCGACGGCGGCTTCTCCGCCGGTCGCCGCTTCGCACCGCCACAAGCCTGATTTCTTTGCCTTCACCACGGCCGGGGTTACCCGGCCGCTGTCCCGTCGCGCCCGAGAAAAGCCCATGCCAAACCTGGAAAGCGCCCTGACCATTCCTGAACTGCTGGCCGCTGCTGCAACGCGCTACGGCGAGTCCATGGCCATCGAGGACGACTGCACCCGCATCAGCTATCACCGGCTCGACCAGCTGCGCCGTCAGGCCGCGCGCGCCTTGTTGGCGCTGGAGGTGCAGTCCGGTGAGCGAGTGGCGATCTGGGCCCCGAACATCCACGAATGGATAGTCGCCGCCATCGCCCTGCAGAGCGTAGGGGCGGTACTGGTGCCGCTGAACACGCGGATGAAGGGCGCCGAGGCGGGTTTCATCCTGCGTGAGAGCGGCGCCAGTCTGCTGTTCGTGATCGGAGAGTTCCTCGGCACGGACTACCCGGCATTGCTGGCCGGTGAGGCGCTGCCGGCGTTGCGTACGCGGGTCTGCCTGCGTGGCATGGCGGAGGGCTGCCTGGGCTGGGACGTCTTCATGACACTCGCCGAGGAGGTTTCTCCGGCGGAATTGGCGGTGCGCGAAAGCCAGATTGGCCAGCACAGCCTGTCCGACCTGCTGTTCACCTCAGGCACCACCGGCAAACCCAAGGGCGTGATGACGGGGCATGGCCAGAACCTGCGTATCGTCCGTGACTGGAGCGCGATGGTCGGTTTGCGTCCCGGTGATCGCTACCTGATCGTGAATCCGTTCTTCCACAGCTTCGGCTACAAGGCCGGCTGGCTGGCGGCGTTGATGCGTGGCTGCTGCATCCTGCCGCAGCAAGTGTTCGACGTGCCGGCAATGTTGGAGCGCATTGCTCGCGAACGGGTCAGCGTCCTGCCCGGCCCGCCGACGTTGTACCAGTCGATCCTGGCTTTCCCCGAGCGTGAGCGTTATGACCTGTCCAGCCTGCGGGTAGCGGTGACCGGCGCTGCCTCGGTGCCGGTGGAGATGGTACGGCGCATGGGGCGCGAGCTGGGTTTCGAAACCATCGTCACCGCCTATGGCCTGACCGAAGCCTGTGGTTTCGTCACGATCTGCCGGCCGGGGGACTCCGCGGAACGGGTGGCTACTACCTCGGGCCGCGCCTTTCCGGATGTGGAGGTGCGCTGCGTGGATGGCACCGGCCAGCCCGTGCTACCGGGACAACCGGGGGAATTGCTGGTACGGGGCTACAACCTGATGCAGGGCTACTTCAACGACCCGGAGGCGACGGCCGAAGCCATCGATGCCGAGGGTTGGCTGCACACCGGGGATATCGGGGTACTGGACGAGGACGGCTACCTGCGGATCACCGACCGCATCAAGGACATGTTCATCACGGGTGGCTTCAACGTGTACCCGGCGGAGATCGAGCAAGTCATCCTGCGTTATCCGGGCATCGCGCAGGCAGCGGTGATCGGTATCCCCGACGAACGCCTGGGGGAAGTGGCCATGGCTTTCCTGCTGCCGGCTGCCGGGCAGCATGTGGATACCTGTGACTTCCTCGCCTGGTGCCGCGAGCAGATGGCCAACTACAAGGTGCCGCGCCGCGCGCAGGTGGTGGAAGCCATGCCGCTGAACGCGGCGGGCAAGGTCACCAAGGATGCGTTACGCAGGATGGTGGAAGTCAGTTGAGTTCGTCCTGACCAGGAAGGATGCCGAGGCCACACGGCTCAGAGCGTGAAGCCTTCCTTCTCCATTCGCGCCAGCAAGCCTTGCCAGAACGGCAGTTCGGTGGTGCTGCCGACGCGTCTGATCGCCCGGCCATTCATCGCGTAGAGGCCTTGGGTGTCGAAGGCGTAGCGCAAGGCCAGGTCCCTGCGGCGGGAGGCGGGGAGGATGTCGTCGACCAGGTTGTCTAGCACCAGGGGCTCGGCATCAGGGGTTTCGTAGTAGGTCACCACCATATGCGCCTGGTTCAGCTCCAGCGCGCGTGCGTAGGTGATGCGCAGCTTGTCCGGGGCGACGCCCAGCTGCAGCAGGGTGAAGTACTTGGCGAGGGCGAAGTCCTCGCAGTCGCCCGCGCCCTTGGCCAGGGTTTCCACGGGAGTCGCCCAGTAGTCGCGGCGCTGCCAGAGTGCAGTGTCGTCGCTGAAGCGTACTTGGCGGTTGATCTCGCGGTTGACCGCTTGCAGTTGTTGCCGCTCGGTCAATCGACGTCCGCTTTCCAGCAGGTCGTGCCAGGCCTGGAGACGGTCTTTGGCCGGGCCGCTGCGGCCGTAGCGTTTTTCCGCCTTGCGCAGTACTGGATCGACGCTCCAGGCGGCGCTCGCATCGCCAGTGCCGAGCAGCAGGCTGCAGCTGAAAAGGGCGAATGCCAGCAATTGCCAGGAAAGGGGTACGCCGAAGCGGCGTGAGACGGGCTTCTGCAACGGGTTGACTCTCCAGTGGAAAGCGGCCGGAGCCGGGTTCAGCGGTGGATCAATCCGTTGAGCGAATCACCGGCAAAGGAAATACCCTCCGCCAGTTCGAGGATGTGGGAACACTAGGGTCAGTACATGTGACGCTGCAAGCAGCAGGAGACGCACGGCAGAGGTGCCGGAGTCCCGCGAGCGGCTCAATGGCTCTGGGGCGAGGTCCGGCGGTTCTGGCCGGTTGTCGGAAACTTCGCTAACGGTCTGCCCGGCGGGCGCGTAGGTTTGGGCGCGCACCCGACGGGCGGTCATTACGGGGTTACTTCCCGTACTCGACCCTCTGTTGGTGGATCAACGACTGATACTTCGGCGTTTGTCGCCCATCGGAACGCATGCCTTCATCCTCATAAGATTGGCCAGCCGCGGTTGGCTGTTCCTCGACCATCCGCGTAAAGCTCTCGCTGGAATCCTCCCTCATCTGCAGCAGTTGCTGGTTGCGTATCCGGTACTCGTCCAGGCGGTCGCTTCCATTCTCCGCGAGGACCGTACCCGGTCCCGTTGTCACCGCCAGGGCCAGAAAAAGGCCGCTGAGGGTGGTCGTGCTGAATGTCGATTTCATCGTCGTTTCCTCTTGTTGCCCACTCGCCTCCCCACGAGTTGGATGAACAGGATCGGCCATTGTTACAGCCCGTGGCGGTGGCCTGACCGATGGCAAGGAAATGGACCGGCGGACACAGGCAAGCCAATGAATGGCATGGAGTTTTCCGAGTTTCATGCCCGTTTTGAGTGCCCTGTTGCAGGGCATCGGGGTGCTTGCGGCAGGCTGCGATGGGCGGAAAAAGTACGCCCCCGCCAAGACTGGCGAGGGCGCCGCGTGGATTCCTCGTCCCTGAGGATAGGGGAGTCGCGGATCAAGCGTTAGGGGAGCTTTCTCCCTGTTCTTTCCAGCCGCCGCCGAGGGCCTTGTACAGGTTCACTTCGCTGGCGAGCTGGTTGAGGCGGTCACCGATCAGTTGCTGGCGGGCGCTGAACAGCTGGCGCTGGGCGTCCAGCAGGGTCAGGTAGCTGTCGACGCCGGTGCGGTAGCGACGCTCGGCGAGGCGGTAGTACTCCTCGGTGGTTTTTACCAGGGCGCGCTGCGCGCCGAGCTGTTGTTGGTAGGTCGTGCGCGCTGCGAGGCCATCGGAAACTTCCTGGAAGGCCAGTTGGATGGCTTTCTCGTATTGCGCCACCTGGACGTCTTTCTGCAGCTCGGTGTAGTCGAGGTTTGCCTTCAGACGACCGGCGTTGAAGATTGGCAGGCTGATGCTCGGCTGGAATAGCCAGCTGCCGGAGCCGGCGTCGAACAGCCCGGAGAGCTCGTTGCTCATGCTGCCGGCGTTGGCGGTCAGGCTGACGCTGGGGAAGAAGGCCGCGCGCGCCGCACCGATATTGGCGTTGGCTGCCTTCAGCTGGTGTTCCGCCTGGACCACGTCCGGCCGACGCTGCAGCAAGTCGGACGGCAGGCCCGGCGGTACTTCAGCGAGCAGGTCCGCGTCCAGCGCCAGGCCCTTGGGCAGGTCCGCCGGCAAGCCGGTGCCCACCAGTTGCGCCAGGGCATTGCGGTCCTGGGCCACCAGACGGGTGTACTGCGCCAGGCTGACTTGGGCACTTTCCACGGCGGTTCGCGCCTGGCTCAGGGCCAGTGCGTCGGCAACTCCTACGTCGAAGCTGCGCTGGGTAAGGGCGTAGCTTTCCTGGTAGGCCTTGAGGGTGTCCCGGGTCAGTTGCAGCAGGGCCTGGTCGGCTTGCCAGTCGAGATAGGCGGTGGCCACCGAGGCCACCAGGCTTATCTGGGTGCTGCGACGCGCCTGCTCTGTGGCGAAATACTGTTCCAGGGACTGTTCGTTCAGGCTGCGCAGGCGGCCGAAGAAGTCCAGCTCCCAAGCGCTGGTGCCGAGGGTGGCGCTGTACTGGCCGCTGGTGGTGGCCTGGCCACTTTCGCTCAGGGAGCCGGGGAGGCGCTGGCGAGTACCGGTGCCGTCGGCCGAAACGCTGGGAAACAGCTCCGAACGCTGGATGCGGTAGAGCGCGCGGTAGGCCTCGACGTTCAGCGCGGCGGTGCGCAGGTCACGGTTGTTGTCCAGGGCGAGCTGCACCAGTTGCTGCAGCGCCGGGTCCTGGAAGAAGTCGCGCCAGTCGAGGTCGGCAGCGACGGTGCTTACCTGGGCCTCGCCTTGGCTGTACGCCTCGCCCTGGGGCCAGGCGTTGTCCACTGGCGCTTCTGGGCGCTGGTAGTCGGGGATCATGGAGCAGCCACCGAGCAGGGTCGCGGCGATGGCCAGGGAAATCAGGGAACGCCTCACTGCAGGGCCTCCTTCTTGATCGCGGCCTTGCTCGCCTTGTCTTTGAACAGCGAGCAGACCAGCACGTAGAACAGCGGCACCCAGAAGATGGCCAGGACGGTGGCGGTGAACATGCCGCCGATCACGCCGGTACCAATGGCGTGCTGGCTGCCGGAGCCGGCGCCGTTGGAGATGGCCAGAGGCACCACGCCGAGGATGAACGCCAGCGAGGTCATGATGATCGGGCGCAGGCGCATACGGCAGGCTTCCACGGCGGCGTCGAACAGGCTCTTGCCCTGCTCGTGCAACTCCTTGGCGAACTCGACGATGAGGATCGCGTTCTTCGCCGAGAGACCGATCGTGGTGAGCAGGCCGACCTGGAAGAACACGTCGTTGGACAGGCCGCGCATGCTGGTGAACATCAGCGCGCCGATTACACCCAGCGGAACCACCAGCATCACCGAGAACGGAATCGACCAGCTCTCATACAGGGCCGCCAGGCAGAGGAACACCACCAGTAGCGACAGTGCGTAGAGGGCCGGGGCCTGGGAGCCGGACAGGCGCTCCTCGTAGGAGAGGCCGGTCCAGGAGTAGCCAATGCCCGCCGGCAGTTGCTTGGCGATCTCTTCCACGGCAGCCATGGCTTCACCCGAGCTGTGGCCCGGAGCCGCCTCGCCGAGGATTTCCACCGCCGGCACGCCGTTGTAGCGGGCAAGCTTGGGTGCCCCGTAGGTCCATTCGCCGCTGGCAAAGGCACTGAACGGCACCATCTGGCCCTGGTCGTTGCGTACGTACCACTTGTTCAGGTCTTCCGGGTTCATCCGCGCTTCGGGTTCACCTTGCAGGTAAACCTTCTTCACCCGACCACGGTCGATGAAGTCGTTGACGTAGCTGGCACCCCAGGCAATGGACACGGTGTTGTTGATGTCGGCCAGGGAGAGGCCGTGGGCGCGGGCCTTCTCGTCGTCGATCAGCAACTGGTACTGGGGCTCGTCGCGCAGGCCGTTGGCACGTACGCGGTTAAGCACCGGGTTCTTCGCCGCCAGTTCGAGGAACTGGTCGCGGGCGGCGTTCAGCGCTTCATGGCCGACACCTGCGCGGTCTTGCAGGAAGAAGTTGAAACCGGTGGCGTTACCCAGTTCCATCACTGCCGGCGGGGCAAAGGCGAAGACCATCGCGTCGCGGAAGCTGAAGAAGTGCTGCTGCGCGCGCTGGGCGAGGTCAAATACGCTCTGGCCTTCCGCGGTGCGCTCTTCCCACGGCTTGAGCATGATGAAAGCCATGCCCGAGCTCTGGCCGCGACCGGCGAAGTTGAATCCGGTCACGGTGAACACGGATTTCACGGTGTCCTTCTCATTCTCCAGCAGGTACTCGCGCATCTGGTCCACGACCACCTGGGTACGCTCGGCGCTGGCGCCGGACGGGGTCTGCACTTGGGCGAAGAGCACGCCCTGGTCCTCTTCGGGGAGGAAGGCGGTGGGAATGCGGGTGAACAGCCAGCCCATGGCGATGAGGATCACCACGTAGAGCAGCAGGTAGGGCGCCTTGCGCTTGAGGATGCCGCGCACGCCACGCTCGTAGCTTTGTACGCTGCGGTCGAAGGTGCGGTTGAACCAGCCGAAGAAGCCGCGCTTCTCGTGGTGGCCCTTGGAGATCGGCTTGAGCAGGGTGGCGCACAGGGCCGGGGTGAAGATCAGCGCTACCAGCACCGACAGGGCCATGGCCGAGACGATGGTGATGGAGAATTGCTTGTAGATCACGCCGGTGGAGCCGCCGAAAAAGGCCATCGGCAGGAACACCGCCGAGAGCACCAGGGCAATGCCTACCAGCGCGCCCTGGATCTGACCCATGGATTTGCGGGTGGCTTCCAGCGGTGACAGGCCTTCCTCGGCCATTACCCGTTCGACGTTTTCCACCACCACGATCGCATCGTCCACCAGCAAGCCGATGGCGAGCACCATGGCGAACATGGTCAGGGTGTTGATGGTGAAACCGAACATCGCCAACACGCCGAAGGTGCCGAGCAGCACCACCGGCACCGCGAGGGTCGGGATGATGGTGGCGCGGAAGTTCTGCAGGAACAGGAACATCACCAGGAACACCAGGACGATGGCTTCGCCCAGGGTATGGATAACGCCTTCGATGGAGGCGGAAACCACCGGGGTGGTGTCGTAGGGGAACACCACTTTCATCCCGGCCGGCATGAAGGGCTCCAGCTCGGAGATGGTGGCGCGGATCGCCTTGGCGGTGTCCAGCGCGTTGGCGCCGGTAGCCAGCTTGATGGCCATGCCGGAGGCGGGCTTGCCGTTGAACTGGGCGCTGATGCTGTAGTTCTCGCCGCCCAGCTCGATCTTTGCCACGTCCTGCAGGCGCACCTGGGAGCCGTCGCGGTTCACCTTCAGCAGGATGTTGCCGAACTGCTCGGGAGTCTGCAGGCGGGTCTTGCCGATGATGGTGGCGTTCAGCTGGGTTCCCGGGGAGGCGGGCAGGCCGCCGAGCTGGCCGGAGGAGATCTGCACGTTCTGCGCCTGGATGGCGGTCTTCACGTCCACCGGGGTCAACTGGTAGTTGTTCAGCCGTGCCGGGTCCAGCCAGATGCGCATGGCGTACTGGGCACCGAACACCTGGAAGTCGCCCACACCCTTGGTCCGAGAGATCGGGTCCTGGATGTTGGAGACGATGTAGTTGGCCAGGTCGTTCTTGTCCATGCTGCCGTCTTCGGAGACGACGCCGATGACCAGCAGGAAGTTCTTCACCGCCTTGGTCACGCGGATACCCTGTTGCTGCACTTCTTGCGGCAGCAGCGGGGTGGCCAGCTGGAGCTTGTTCTGGACCTGCACCTGGGCGATGTCAGGGTTGGTGCCCTGCTCGAAGGTGGCGGTGATGCTCATGCTGCCGTCGGAGTTGCTCTCCGAGGAGATGTAGCGCAAGCCGTCGATGCCATTGAGCTGCTGCTCGATGATCTGCACCACGGTGTCCTGCACCGTCTGCGCCGAGGCACCGGGGTAGCTGACCTGGATGCCCACCGCAGGCGCGGCGATGCTGGGGTACTGGTTGATCGGCAACTTGAGGATCGACAGGGCGCCGGCGAGCATGATCACCAGCGCGATCACCCAGGCGAAGATCGGGCGATCGATGAAGAATCTCGACATCTATGGGCTCCTCAGTGGCTCTTGGCCAGGTTGTCGCCCGCGGGCTGCTGGGCAGCCACATTGGTCGCCGGCGCGGCATTCACTTCCACGCCCGGGCGCACGAACTGCAGGCCTTCGGTGATCAGGCGGTCGCCCGGGTTCAGGCCTTCGCTGACCAGCCAGCGGTCACCGACCGTGCGCTCTGCTTTCAGTTGGCGCAGTTCGACCTTGTTCTCGGCGTTCACCACCAGCGCGGTGGCCTGGCCCTTGAGGTCGCGGGTCACGCCTTGCTGCGGCGCAAGGATGGCTTGCTGCTTCACCGCCGAGCCCAGGCGGGCGTGGACGAACATGCCGGGCAGCAGGGTGTGTTCCGGGTTGGGGAAGACCGCGCGCAGGGTCACCGAACCGGTGCCTTCGTCCACCGAGACTTCGGAGAACTCCAGGCTGCCCTTGTGCGGGTACTCGCTGCCGTCTTCGAGCAGCAATGAAACCTTTGCGCCATTGCCCCCGGTCTTCTCCAGCTGACCTTCAGCCATCTCCCGCCGCAGGCGCAGGAGGTCCTTGGTGGACTGGGTGACGTCAACGTAGATCGGGTCGAGCTGCTGGATGGTGGCCATGGCCAGTGTCTGGCCGTTATTCACCAGGGCACCTTCGGTGACCGTCGAGCGGCCGACGCGTCCGGAAATCGGTGCCAGCACCTTGGTGTAGCGCAGGTCGATCTTCGCTTTCTCCAGTGCGGCCTCGGCCTGCAGGCGGGCAGCCTGGGATTCGTCATAGGCCTGCTTGCTCACGGCCTGGTCGCTGACCAGATCCTTGTAGCGATCCGCCAGGGATTGCGCCGACGCCAGGCTGGCCTGGGCGCTTTTGTAAGTGGCGGAGTAGACGGACGGGTCAATCTGGTAGAGCTGCTGCCCGGCCTTGACCTCGCTGCCTTCGGCGAACAGGCGCTTCTGGATGATGCCGTCCACCTGCGGACGCACTTCGGCAATGCGGAATGCTGCGGTGCGGCCGGGGAGTTCGGTGGTCAGGGTGAAGCTCTGGGGCTGAAGGGTGACGACGCCAACCTTGGGCGTCTGGGCGGGCGGGGGAGCCGAGGCTTCCTGGCAGCCGGTCAGGGCGAGCGTGGCCAGAGCGATGGTGGAAACCAAGGCGGCAAAGGCTGGCTTCATGGGCATCTGAAGGGACCTCATTGTTTCTGGGATGCGGCCCTGGGGGAGGCCGGGCGCAAGGCGGGTTCTGGATTCTTACAGAGGTGTACGAATATACTTACATGCGTGAATGTTTGTAAATCGAATCTTCCGGAGCCGGTGTCAGAAAATATTTCGGCGGAACGATGATTTTTCCTTTGTCAGCAATCAGATAGGTCACAGCGGCAAATGGCCAGACGCACCAAAGAGGAAGCTGAAGAAACCCGCGTGCAGATACTCGACGCCACCGAGCGGGTATTTCACGAGAAGGGGGTTTCCCGCGCCTCGCTGGCTGAGATTGCTGCTGCAGCCGGAGTGAGCCGCGGTGCCATCTATTGGCACTTCGAGAACAAGAACGACCTGTTCCAGGCCATGCTCGAACGCATCCACACGCCTCTGGAGCAACTCGCTCGCGCCAGTGAGAGCGAAGACGAACCCGACCCCCTGGGGCGCATGCACCAGTTGCTGGTGCGTTTGCTCAAGCGCTTGGAGCTGGACCCGCAGAGCCGGCGCATCCACGAGATCCTCCGCTTCAAGGTGGAGTACTCCGAGGAACTGGGCGACCTTCGCCAGCAGATGCAGGACCTCAGCGCCGAGTGCGACGAGCGCATCGCCAAGGCATTGCGTAACGCGGTCAGCCGTGGACAGTTGCCCAGGGACCTGGACTGCCGCCGTGCCGCTGTCAGCGTGCATGCCTATATGGAGGGCATCCAGACCAACTGGCTGTTGGTGCCCCATGGCTATTCCCTGGCGGATGAGGCGGAAAGCCTGGTTAACAGCCTGATGGACATGCTGACTTTCAGCCCGGCGCTGCGCACCAGAAGCGCCTGAAACGCCGCTTTCCACCTCGTGTGTCATTAATCCGGCGCCAGTTTCGTCTTCCCGGTGCCTTCCGCCCCCCATCCAGATTGCCCAAAAAAGTGGGTTAAGCCGCTCTAGAACGGGTCTTCCACCCTTGATGAGAAGCACTCTCGCTCGAGTCCCCCATGTCGTCGGTCGGGGTTAACCCCGCAGCCGTCCGGCAGGCGGGGTTCGAGGCTGGCGGTGCGTCAGAGTCTTGGCTAAGGATGTGTATAGGCTTCTGTGGGGGCAGCGCCGTTTCGCTCCAGGGGCTCGAACTATAAGAAGGCGGCCGGACCATGGCCTAACCCATCACTCAGCCAGTGGATCGCCGAGATGAAGAATTTCTCGCAGCCCCGTACCGAGTTGTCCGAAGCCCTGAACCGCCTGCGCCGCACGTTCTATGTCGTTGGCGGTTTCAGCGGGGTTATCAACCTGATGATGCTGGCGCCCGCCCTCTACATGCTGCAGGTCTACGACCGCGTGCTGGCGAGCAGCAACGTCACCACTCTGTTGATGCTGACGGTCCTGATGCTTGGGCTCTACGTGCTCATGTCTTTGCTGGAGGTGGTGCGCTCGACCGTGCTGATCCGCCTTGGCAACCGACTGGACATGAGCCTGAACAAGCGCATCTTCAACGCTTCCTTCGAACGCAACCTGCGCCGCGCTGGCGGCAATCCGGCCCAGGCCCTGCAGGATCTGTCCCAGGTCCGCCAGTTCCTCACCGGCAACGGCTTGTTCGCCTTCTTCGACGCCCCCTGGACACCTATCTATCTGCTGGTGATCTTCCTCGTGCACCCGCTGCTGGGCATTATCACGCTGGTCGGTTCGGCCATCCTGTTCGGCCTGGCCCTGCTCACCGAGGTAATAACCCGTGGCCCGCTGATGGAGGCCAACCAGGCGGCGATGGCGTCTGGCTCCTTCGCCAACAACAACCTGCGCAACACCGAAGTGATCGAAGCCATGGGGATGTTGCCAGCGATTCGCGAACGCTGGTACGGCAACCATCAACGCATCCTCGAGAAACAGACCCTGGCCTCTGACCGCGCTGCCTACATCAACGGCGCCAGCCGTTTCGTGCGGATCACCCTGCAATCGCTGATCCTCGGCGCTGGCGCGTTGCTGGCAATCAAGGGTGAGATCACGGCAGGCATGATGATTGCCAGTTCGGTCCTAAGCGGTCGTGCCATGGCGCCGGTGGAGCAGGCCATCGGGGTCTGGAAGCAATTGCTGTCTGCCCGCACTTCCTGGGAGCGCCTGTCCAAGCTGCTGCAGGACTTCCCCGCACGCAAGGACGCCATGGCGCTGCCCAAGCCCCAGGGCGCGCTGTCAGTGGAGCAGGCCATGTCGGCGGCTCCTGGCGGCGTATCGACCATCTTGCGTGGGATCAATTTCAGCCTTTCGCCTGGTGAGGCCTTGGGCATCATCGGGCCTTCGGCTGCTGGAAAGTCCACCCTGGCCCGCCTGCTGGTGGGTGTCTGGCCGGCGCAGTCGGGCAAGGTGCGTCTGGACGGTGCTGACATCTACCAATGGAACAAGGAAGAACTGGGGCCCTGGATCGGTTATCTGCCGCAGGACGTGGAGCTGTTCGAGGGCACGATTGCCGACAACATCGCCCGCTTTGGCGAGCTGAACAGCGAAGAAGTGATCCTCGCGGCCAAGCGTGCCGGGGTGCACGAGATGATCCTGCGCTTCGAGAAGGGCTACGACACTCCGCTGGGGGTAGATGGCAGCCCGCTGTCCGGTGGGCAGAAACAGCGCATCGCCCTGGCCCGTGCCATCTATGGCGACCCTTCGATGATCGTGCTCGACGAGCCCAACGCCAACCTCGACGACCTGGGCGAGGCGGCGCTGGTGGAAGCCATCCTCGACCTGAAGAAGCGCGGCAAGACACTGATCCTGATTTCCCACCGCCCCAGCGTGCTCAGCACGGTGGACAAGGTCCTGCTGCTGCGCGATGGCGGCATGCAGTTGTTCGGTCCTCGCGACGAGGTGTTCGCAGCGCTGCGCCAGGCCAGCGTCATGCCCTCTGTGGGCACGCCCAACCTGGCCTCGATGCGGGCAAAGGAGTAATCGATCATGCAAGCGGCAAGCGAAAGCAAGGCCCTGGTACGGGTCGAACAACCGATACAGGTGGACATGGATGACACCCGCCCGGCCCGTTGGGGCGTCTGGATGGTGCTGGCTGGCTTCGGCGGCTTCCTGGTCTGGGCCGTGCTGGCTCCCCTGGATGCTGGCGTAGTGGCCAATGCCACGGTCAACGTCACCAACGCCCGCAAGACCGTCCAGCACCTCACAGGAGGCACGGTGGACTCCATCCTGGTACGCGAGGGCGACAAGGTGCGCGCCGGTCAGGAGTTGGTGCGCCTGGACCCGACCCAGGCGATCGCCGAGCAGGGTGCCCTGAGCTCCCAGTACATCGTGGCCAAGACGGTGGAAGATCGCCTGTCTGCCGAGCGTGATGGCGCCGATTCGGTGACCTTCACACCGGACCTGCTGGAACGTTTTGCTGGCGACCCGCGCCTGCAGGAGGCCATAGCCTTGCAGCAACGGCTTTTTCACACCCGGCGCAAGGCCCTGTTGGGCGAGGTCAGCATCCTGCACGAGAACCTCAATGGCGCCGAAGAGCAACTCAAGGGGCTGCGGCAGGTGCAGGCGACCCGCGCCAGCCAGTCGAGCCTGTTGGGGCAGGAGTTGGAAGGTGTGCGCAGCCTGGCCGCGGAAGGCTACATCCCGCGTAACCGTATGCTTGAGCTGGAGCGCAGTGCCTCGGAACTGAACGGCTCCATGGCGCAGAACATCGCGGACATCGGCCGCACCCGGAACCAGATCGCCGAACTCAAACTGCGCATCCTCCAGCGTGAGCAGGATTTCCAGAAGGAAGTGGAGTCGCAGTTGACCGATGTACAGAAGGAAACCACGTCCTTGGGCGAACGCCTGCGTTCGGTGGACTACCAGGTGGAAAACACTGTGATCCGTTCCTCCATCGACGGCATCGTCCTGGGCCTGAATGTCGCCACCGTCGGCGGTGTCATCCAGCCCGGTGAGCGGATCATGGACGTGGTGCCGGACAAGGAACCGTTGCAGGTGGATGCCCAGGTGCCGGTACAGGCCATCGACAAGATGGTTCCTGGACTGCCGGTGGATATCACCTTCCCGGCCTTCAACCATGCACAGACACCCAACATTCCCGGTCGGGTGATGACGGTCGCGGCCGACCGTCTGGTGGACGAAGCCAGCAAACAGCCCTATTACTTGACGCAGGTGGAAGTGACCGAGGAAGGCATGAAGCTGCTCGGGCCTAACAATATCCGGGCAGGTATGCCGGCCACCGTGACCATTAAGACCGGCGAGCGCAGCCTGATGAGTTACTTGATGAAACCACTGCTGGGCCGCGTCGGAAGCGCATTCAAGGAGCAGTAAAATGAGACTCCGGAAGGCTCTAGCCGGTTTTCTCGGAGCCGTCGCCCTGCCTGCGACGGCCATGGACCTCAGCGAAGCTTGGAACGTCTACCAGAATCAGGGACCGACCTACCTGGCCTCGATACACGAACGCCAGGCCGGCCAGGAATACAAGGAACTCGGCAAGGCCGGCCTGCTGCCGAACATCAGCAGCACCGCCTACTGGAAACGGGTGGACGGGACCAGCGAACAGGACAATGTCTTCGGTAGCTCCGTGGAGAGCGACCTGGAGTACGACTCAAGGGGGGCGGTGGTGGAGTTGCGCCAACCGCTGTTCAACAAGCAGCGGATGGCGGAGTACCGCCAAGGCAAGCAACGCACCCTGTTCAGTGACGCAGTGTTCGATGCCAAGACCCAGGAATCGGCGGTCAGTCTGGCTAGCCGCTACTTCGCCGTGCTGCTGGCGCTGGAAACCATCGACCTGGCCAAGGCCAAGTTGAAGAACCTGGAGAACCAGGTGATGGCCGCCAAACGACGCTTCGAGCTGGGCGACGGGACGGTGATCGACGTCGATCAGGCGTCCGCTCGACGCGACCTCGCCCAGGCGGAGTTGATCGAAGCCGAGGACAACCTGCTGGTGGCACGGCGCCTGCTGCAGGAATTGCTCGGCGTGCTGCCGGAGCAGATGTCCACCTTGCGCACCGAGTTCCCTACGCCGCCATTGGAGCCCCCAAGCCTGCAGGACTGGATCAACGACGCACGGGCCAATAACCCGACCATCATTGCTCGAAGCCGCAGTCTGGACATCGCCGATGAAGAGGTGAGCCGGGCCAGGGCGGGGCACTGGCCGACCCTGGACTTCGTTGCGGCCTACAACGATTCGGAAAGCGATTCGGTCTCTACTCAGGATCAGACGAACAAGTACGGTTCGGTGGGCGTGGAGTTCCGCATGCCGATTTTCACCGGTGGCGCCACCAGCGCGCAGGTGCGTCAGGCGTCTGCCAACCGCGAGCTGGCCAACGACCAGTTGAACTCCAGCCGTGAGGAAGTGCTGTCGGGCACTACTCGTGAGTTTCGCGGTGTGCAGAGCGGCGAGCAGCGGGTGCGCGCACTGGAAACCGCGGTGGTGTCCAGCGAACGGGCGCAGGACTCGGCGCGCAAGGGCTTCCAGGCGGGCACCAGTACCAACCTGGACATCCTCAATGCCGAGGAGCAGGCCTTCATCGCCCGCCGTGACCTGTTGGAGGCCAAGTTGCGATACCTGCTTTCACGCCTGCGCCTGGCCGCGTCGGTGGGCTCACTGGGTGAGGACGATATCCAGCAGGCGAATGCCTACCTGGGGCCGGCACTTCCGATGCGACCGTGATGGTGCGACTGGCGAGGTGACACAGGATTGGCTCACCCTTGTCGGCGCGAATCACCCTTCTGCCTTTCCGGGGCGCAGGGCGGGGTTGAGGGTTCGTTCACCGCGCAGCACATACTCCTTCAAGGGTGGCAAACGACGTGTCCTTGGCCGTCAGCAGGAAGTCGCGCATGAAAGGCGCATCGAGCATGTCGGCCCGGATCGCCGCGAACAGGGTGCAGTACAGGCCTTTCTCACCCAGACGCTTGGCGGTGACGTAGCCGCGCGAGCTGTACTCGTGCAAGGCCCAGTTGGGCAGGCAGCAGACGCCGCGGCCGCTGGCGACCAACTGCATCATCATCACCGTGAGTTCCGAGGTGCGCACCTGGGCGGGCTCTACGTCGGCCGGTTCGAGGAAGCGGGTGAAGATATCCAGGCGGTCGCGTTCCACCGGGTAGGTAATCAGGGTCTGGCTGGAGAGGTCATCGGGAACGATGAACGGCTTGCTTGCCAGAGCGTGCTGGTTGTCGATCGCCAGCAGGGCCTCGTAGGTGAAGAGCGGTACATAGGTGATGCCGGCGAGGTCGATGGGGTCGGACGTCACCACCAGATCCAGGTCCCCTCGGGCCAGGGCGGGCAGGGGGGCGAAGGAGAAGCCTGAGGCGAGGTCCAGCTCCACCTCGGGCCAGGCATCGCGAAACTGGTCGATGGTCGGCATCAGCCACTGGAAGCAGCTATGGCACTCGATGGCCATGTGCAGACGGCCTGCGGTGCCACCGGCGAGGCGGGCCAGATCCCGCTCGGCGCTGCGCAGTTGCGGTAGCACGCTGTCGGCCAGCTGCAACAGGCGCAGGCCGGCGCTGGTGAATCGAACGGGCTTGGTCTTGCGTACGAAGAGCTGCATGCCGAGGCGCTCTTCCAGTTCCTTGAACTGGTGGGAGAGGGCGGACTGAGTCAGGTGCAGGCGTTCTGCAGCTTCCACCAGGCTGTCGGCTTCGCGCAACGCGTGCAGGGTTTTGAGGTGGCGCAGCTCGAGCATGGCGCTCTCCATGAATAGAATTTGAGATCAACACGAATTAGTTGAGTTTGTCTCAAGTGCCAGAGGCTGTCGACAATTGGCTCCATCGTTTGCATGGAGATTCGACAACATGGCCCTGTCTCATTCCCTCGGCTTCCCGCGCATCGGCCGCGACCGTGAGCTAAAAAAAGCCCAGGAAGCCTTCTGGAAGGGCGAACTGGATGAAGCCGGCCTGCGTGCTGTCGGCCGGCAACTGCGTGCCGAACACTGGCAGTTGCAGAAGGATGCCGGCATCGAGCTGCTTCCGGTGGGTGACTTCGCCTGGTACGACCAGGTGCTGACGCATTCCCTGACCTTCGGCGTGATTCCTGAGCGCTTCCGTCCAGAGGGCGGCAACGCCAGCCTGAACACCCTGTTCGCCATGGCGCGAGGTGTCAGCAAGCCCTGCTGCGGCGGTGCTCATGCCCAGGAGATGACGAAGTGGTTCGACACCAACTACCACTACCTGGTACCGGAATTCGCCGCTGACCAGCAATTCACCCTGAGCTGGGAGCAGCTGTTCGAGGAAGTGGAAGAAGCCCACGCCTTGGGCCACGCAGTGAAACCGGTACTGATCGGCCCGCTGACCTTCCTCTGGCTGGGCAAGGCCAAGGGGGGCGAGTTCGACAAGCTGGACCTGCTGGAGCGACTGCTGCCGGTCTACGGCGAGATTCTCCAGCGCCTGGCTGCCCAGGGCGTGGAATGGGTGCAGATCGACGAACCGATCCTGGTGCTGGACTTGCCGCAGGACTGGAAGAACGCCTTCGAGCGCGCCTACAACCTGCTGCAGAGAGATCCGCTGAAGAAACTGATCGCCACCTATTTCGGCGGCCTGGAAGACAACCTCGGCCTGGCCGCCGGCCTGCCGCTGGATGGCCTGCACATCGACCTGGTGCGCGCGCCCGAGCAGTATCCGACCATCCTTGACCGCCTGCCGGCCTACAAGGTGCTGTCCCTTGGCCTAGTCAACGGCCGCAACGTCTGGCGCTGCGACCTGGATAAGGCGCTGGATGTGCTGCGCCATGCCCACGAACGCCTGGGCGACCGCCTTTGGGTGGCGCCGTCCTGTTCGCTGCTGCACAGCCCGGTCGACCTGGTTCGCGAAGACAAGCTGGATGCCGAACTGAAGAGCTGGCTGGCCTTTGCCGTGCAGAAGTGCGAGGAGGTCGCCGTACTGACCCGCGCCCTGACTGAGCCGGAAGCGCCGCAAGTGCTGCAAGCCTTGGCCGCCAGCCGTGCCGTGCAGGCCAGCCGCGCTGCCTCGCCGCGCATCCACAAGCCGGCCGTGCAGGCTCGCGTGGCGGCTCTGAAGCCGGAAGACTGCCAGCGTCCGTCGCCCTTCGCCGTGCGTCTAGCCAAACAGCGTGAGCGCCTACACCTTCCGGCGTTCCCGACCACCACCATCGGCTCCTTCCCGCAGACCCCTGCCATCCGCCTGGCGCGCCAGTCCTACAAACAAGGCAAGCTTTCCCAGACCGAATACACCGAGGCCATGCACAGCGAAATCCGCCACGCTGTGGACGTGCAGGAGAAGCTGGGCCTCGACGTTCTGGTGCATGGCGAGGCCGAGCGCAACGACATGGTCGAGTACTTCGCCGAACAGCTGGATGGCTATGTCTTCACCCGCTTCGGCTGGGTGCAGAGCTACGGTTCCCGTTGCGTAAAGCCGGCGGTGATCTTCGGTGACCTGAGTCGCCCGAAAGCCATGACCGTGGAGTGGATCAAGTATGCCCAGGGTCTGACTGCCAAGTGGATGAAGGGCATGCTGACCGGCCCGGTGACCATGCTGATGTGGTCCTTCCCGCGCGAGGATGTCTCCCGCGAGGTGCAGGCCAGGCAATTGGCGCTGGCCATCCGCGACGAAGTGGTGGACCTGGAAGAGGCCGGCATCCGCATCGTGCAGATCGACGAAGCGGCCTTCCGCGAAGGCTTGCCGCTGCGCAAGGCCGATTGGCAGGCGTACCTGGACTGGGCCACCGAGGCTTTCCGCCTGACCGCCAGTGGCGTGCAGGACGAAACCCAGATCCACACCCACATGTGCTACAGCGAGTTCAACGATGTGATCGAGTCCATCGCCGCAATGGATGCGGACGTCATCACCATCGAGACCTCGCGCTCGGATATGGAATTGCTGGATGCCTTCGAGGCATTCGCTTATCCAAACGAGATCGGGCCGGGCGTCTACGACATCCACTCGCCGCGGGTGCCGGAGAGTACCGAGATGGCCAAGCTGCTGCGCAAGGCCGCCGAGCGCATTCCTGCCGAGCGTCTCTGGGTCAACCCCGACTGCGGCCTTAAGACCCGTGGCTGGCCGGAAACCGAAGCGGCGCTGGTGAACATGGTCGCGGCCGCGCGGCAGTTGCGGGCGGAGTTCAACTGCCGTTGAGGGGGGGGCTTCCTGCCCCTCTTCGCAGTGGGAAAGGGGGCTCAGACGTGCAGCGCGCTGCTGGCCAGGTCATCGAGAAATGCCCGCAGTATGGGCGGCGGCGCCACGCCACGACGGGTGATGGCGTCGAAGCTGGCCGACGGCGCCAGGCGTTCGGCTAGTAATGGACGCATGTCGCCACTTTCTACCCAGCGCGCGGCGAAATGCCGGGGCAGGAAGCCCAGGTAGGCGCCGGAGATAATCAGGATCGCCAGTGCCTCGATATTGTCCACCGTTGCGGCGGCGCGGTTTGCGCCGACCAGTTCCAGATCGCTTTGCTGCATGAACCCGCGTGCTACCAGCTTCGAGGCAGCGATCTGCCGTTGCAGTTCGTCGTCCTTCGCTTCGCTGCTGTACAGCGGGTGGTGGCGGCCGCAGTAGAGGCCCAGCGCTTCCTGGTAGAGCGGTGAGTAGTTCAGGCCCGGAACACGGAACGGGAAGTGGCCGATGGCGAGGTGCAGCCGACCGTCCAGGACCCGTTCTTCCAGCTCTGAAGGGGTGCCCACATAGACGCTGAGATGGACATCGTGCCCGCGCGCGACGAAACGCTGGGTCGTACTTGGGAGGGGGGAGTCCGGGTCTGTGATGGTGGTGTCGATGATGCCGAGGTTGAGGGTGCCGCTGATGTGCTGTTTCAACCCGTCGGCATCCATGCAGAAGGCCTCGACCGCCGATAGCAGGCGCTGAGTCGCTTCGTGGATGGCCACGCCCTGCTCGGTGAGGCGAAAGCCGCTGCGCCCGCGCTGGCAGAGCTTCACCCCAAGGCGTGCCTCCAACTGGGTCATTTGTTCGCTGATGGTGGACTGGCCGACATTGAGAGCGGCCTGGGCAGCAGAGAAGCCGCCGCATTTGACGATGGTCTCGAAAACTCGCAGCAGTTTCAGATCGACGTCATAGAGCTGGATCATCGCAACCTCACGCCATCACATGCTTCGGAAAATGCCGATTCATGCATCTGATATTTTGCATTTTACCAATGTTAGGCCGGGGCCATATTCAGCTCAACGGCGATCCCTGGCAAGACCTGTTCGCCGTCATTCCCTCCACGCGACCTGCGTATGAAGACGAGAGCGACGATGGACACCAGAACAAAAAACTACCTGCAGCAATTCGGCGTTTCCGAAGCGACCCAGCACTTCCTCTCCCGGCCCAGGCAGCTGTTCATTGGCGGTGCCTGGCAGGGCGCCTCCGACGGTGCCAGCGCCGACGTGATCGAACCCTCCAGCGAAGGTGTGCTCGGGCGCATTCCCATGGGCACGGCTGATGATCTGGATCGCGCCGTGCAAGCCGCCCGCGCGCAATTCGATGGCGGCCCCTGGCGCCAACTCAAGCCCCTGGAGCGTGAGCGTCTGCTGCATCGTCTGGCCGACCTGATCGAAGCGAACGCCGATGAGCTGGCCGAGATCGAATCCATCGATATGGGCAAGTCCGTGACCCAGGCCCGCGCGGTCGATATCCAGGGCACCATCGACACCTTCCGCTATTTCGCCGGCTGGGCCAGCAAGATTCATGGCCGTACTGTGGATCCCTCGCTTCCCGGCAATTACCTGGCCTACACGCGCAAGGAGCCGGTGGGCGTAGTGGGCGTGATCGTGCCCTGGAACTTCCCGCTGCAAACCATGGCCTGGAAGCTTGGGGCTGCACTGGCAGTAGGTTGTACCGTGGTAGTGAAGCCCGCGGAGCTGACCTCCCTCTCGGCCTTGCGCTTTGCCGAGCTGGTGCAGGAGGCGGGCATTCCCGACGGCGTGGTGAACATCGTTACCGGGCGCGGCAGCGTGGTGGGAGCGGCCATGGCCAGCCACCCGGGCATCGACAAGCTCAGCTTTACCGGCTCGACCCCGGTGGGATGTTCGGTGGGCAAGGCAGCCATGGACCAGATGAAGCGCCTGACGCTGGAGCTGGGCGGCAAGTCGCCGGTGATCGTCCTGGCCGACGCCGACCTGAAGGCGGCGGCCCAGGCGGTGGCCAACGGGGTGTTCTTCAACTCCGGGCAAGTCTGCGACGCCGGCACCCGTGCCTATGTCCACCGCAGCGTCTACGCCGAGTTCCTGCGCGAGCTGGCCGATTACACGGCAACCCTGAAGATTGCGCCCGGGTTGGATCCCGATTGCTTCATCAGTCCGATGGTGTCCCGCGAGCAACAGCAACGCGTGCTGGCGTACATCGAGGCTGGCAAGGCGGAAGGCGCGGAGCTGTTCTACGGAGGCGAGCCCGTGGAAGGACCTGGCTTCTTCGTGCAGCCGACCATCTTCGCCAACTGCCGAAATGACATGCGCATCGTCCAGGAGGAGATCTTTGGCCCGGTGCTGGTGACCGCCCCCTTCGACGATGAGGAAGAGGTGCTGGCCCTGGCCAACGATTCGCCTTTCGGGTTGGCCGCCGCGCTGTACTCCAACGACCTCGGTCGCGTTCACAGCCTGATTCCGCGCTTGCGTGCCGGTTCGGTTTACGTCAACGCCCACAGCACCATCGACCCTGCCATGCCCTTCGGCGGCTACAAGCAGTCGGGCTATGGCAAGGACCTCGGGTCGGAGCAACTGGAATACCTGCTGGAAACCAAAGCCGTGTGGATCACACTGCCCTGAGGAGTGGGGCGGAACCCGCCACCGGGGCTTCGGCGCCGGTGGCCACTGGCCGGGATGCATCGAATTTCAATAACAAGAACCCCTTGAGGTGATGCCCAGATGAACAGCCAACCCGATATCGAGCGTGCGCAGGAGCTTGAAAGACGCATACGCGTGTATGAGCAGTTGGAAGAGAGCAAGGAGTGGCCGGGGGCGTTGACCGCCGTCGACTACATCGCAACCACCCTGATGACGCTGGTCCTGGTCGTCGGCTTCTACCTCTGGGGGTACTGAGCCATGGCCAATCACGAACCCGTCAATCACAGTCTCGAAGCGGAGCGGGGAGACACGCCGCTGCTACCCGCCGAACGCATGTGGGGTTTCTGGGAGTTCACCTACGCCAACTCCGCCCTGGCCATCGCTACATGGGCCTTCCTCATCGGTGGCGCCACGGCACTGTTCGTCGGGCCCATGCAAGGCATTGCCGCCATCGTAATCGGCAACATTCTCGGCGTGCTGCTGACCACCTTCGCCACCTGCGTGCCGTGCGGCAAGTACGGCACCGAGCAGTTCACCTTCCTGCGCAGCATGTTCGGCGGCAACGGCAGCCGGCTGGTCTACGTGCTGGCGGTGGTGTTCCTCACCATGGGCTGGCTGGCGGTACTGGGGCTGATGTTCGGACGCTCCATCGACGGCCTTGCCGGACTGGTGTCCGAGCACAAGACCGATGCCAATGGCTGGCTGGTCCTGGGCGCGGGATTCTTCGCGGTGGTCCTCACCGGCCTCGTGGTCGCCAAGGGGCCGACGTCGATCAAGGTGTTCAACACCATCGTCGCGCCGGCGCTGGTGGTGATCATGGTCGTGATGTTCTACATGATCCTCAGCGAACACGCCTTCTCCGAGCTGATGGCCATGCCCGCGCTGGACGCCCCCTTCGACGACAAGCGGGTGAACTTCATGATCGCCGTCGAGGTGAACATGGCCGCGGGCTTCTCCTGGTGGCCCTATGTGGGCAACCTGGCGCGACTCTCGAAGAATCAGCGGACGTCCTACTGGCCGAACATCATCGGCATCTTCGCCGCCGCCGCGCTGGGTGAAGTGGTGGGCCTGCTCGCCGCCGCCGCGCTGGGTGACAGTGACCCCACGGTGTGGATGACCCGCATCGGCGGCCTGACCTTCGGCGTCATCGCCCTGGGTTTCGTGGCCTTCGCCAACGTCACCAGCATGGTGAACATCCTCTACACGTCCATTGTCGGCCTGCGCCAGTTGGCGGGGCAGACATTGCGGGAGATGAGCTGGGAGTGGTTGGTGGTGCTGTTCTGCGTGGCGCCGGGGCTGATCGTGCTGTTCGCGCCGGGTATCTACGACGGCTTCTTCATCTTCCTGGTCTGGACCTCGGCCCTGAACAGCGCCCTGGCGGGCATCGGTATCGCCGATTACTTCTTCCTTCGCCGCCAACGCCTGAACCTGCGCCACCTCTACGCCGACGAAGCGCACTCGCCATTCCGCTTCTGGCGGGGTTTCAACCCGGCCGCCTTGGTTGCGCTGGTAGCGGGCTTCGTCATCTACGTGGTGGTGTTCAACCCGCAGACCCTGGTCAACACCACCTTCTTCACGTTCGCCACCGCCTCCCTGCCGTCCTGCCTGCTGGCCGGGGTGGCCCACTACGCACTGACACGCGTGCTGGCTGCTCGCCTGGGCTGGGGCGCCTACCCAAAGGGCAGCGACCGCAAGACCGAGGCCCTGGGCCTCACCGCAAAGGGTTACAGCAATGAATAAGCGATACGACTACATCATCATCGGCGCGGGCTCTGCAGGTTGTGTCCTGGCCAACCGCCTGACCGAGGATGCCGGCACGTCCGTGCTGGTTCTGGAGTTCGGCGGCAGTGACCGCAGCGTGCTGATCCAGATGCCCAGCGCCTTCTCCATTCCGATGAACACGAAGAAGTACAACTGGCGCTACGAGACGGTATCCGAGCCGCATCTCGACGGCCGTCGCCTGCATTGTCCGCGGGGCAAGGTGCTCGGTGGATCGTCCTCCATCAATGGCCTGGTTTACATCCGCGGCCACGCGTACGACTTCGACGAATGGGAAAGCCTGGGGGCGAAGAACTGGGGCTACCGGAACTGCCTCCCGTACTTCAAACGTGCCGAGACGTACAAGTTCGGCGGCGACGACTACCGAGGCGCCAGCGGCCCACTCGCCACCAACAATGGCAATAACATGCAGAACCCGCTGTATGGCGCCTGGGTGGAGGCGGGTGCGCAGGCCGGCTACATCAAGACCGACGATTGCAACGGCTACATGCAGGAAGGTTTCGGCGCCATGCACATGACGGTGAAGGATGGCGTGCGCTGGTCCACCGCCAACGCCTACCTGCGCCCGGCCATGGAACGGCCCAACCTGACGGTGGTCACCCACGCCATGACCCGGCGGATCCTCCTCGAGGGTAAGCGCGCGGTGGGCGTGGAGTACGACCAGGGTGGCCAGACCCACACGGTTCACTGCAATCGCGAGGTGCTGGTGTCCTCGGGCCCCATCGGCTCGCCGCACCTGTTGCAGCGTTCCGGCATCGGCCCGACGGAGGTCCTGAAGCAGGCTGGTATCGAAGTCCGCCACCATCTGCCGGGTGTAGGGGAAAGCCTCCAGGACCACTCGGAAATCTATATCCAGTACGCCTGCAAGGAGCCGATCACCCTCAACGGCAAGATGGGCTTGCTGGGCAAGGCTCTGATCGGCCTGCGCTGGTTGTTGTTCAAGGACGGCCTGGGTGCCAGCAACCACTTCGAGGCGGGTGGTTTCATCCGCTCCGAGCAGGGGCTGCGTTGGCCGGACATCCAGTTCCACTTCCTGCCGGCGGCGATGCGCTACGACGGTGACAAGCCGTTCCGTGGGCACGGGTTCATGGTGCTGACCGGCCCCAACAAGCCAAAAAGCCGAGGGCATGTCCGTGCCTTGTCGGCCGACCCCTACGAGCATCCGGAAATTCGTTTCAACTACCTGGAGAGCGAGGAGGACCGTGAGGGCTTCCGTCGCTGTGTGCGTCTGACCCGCGAAATCATCGGCCAGCCGGCCATGGACCGATACCGTGGTGAAGAGTTGGCACCCGGCCCGGCGGTGCAGACGGACGAGGAAATCGACGCCTTCGTGCGTGCCAACATGGAAAGCACCATGCATCCCTGTGGCTCCTGCCGCATGGGCGAGGACGATATGGCGGTGGTGGATTCCGAACTGCGGGTGCGTGGCATCCAGGGGCTGCGGGTGATCGATTCGTCGGTCTTCCCCACGGAGCCCAACGGTAACCTCAACGCGCCGACCATCATGCTCGCCGAGCGTGCTTCGGATCTGGTGCGCGGGCGTCGGCTACTGGCTCCCGAGGATATGCCGGTGGGTCTTGCCGACAACTGGGAAACCGCCCAACGCACTAGCGCCCCTCTGCGCCAGGTCGGCGCCTGAGTCCAGGCCTGGGGCAGCGGCCGGATCGGCCGCCGCCCCGGGCCTGGCAATGACCGTTCAGCGCTCGTCATGAAATTGTCACGGTTCTGTGGCAGTGCGAACGCAAGGGATTCATCAGAATCGCGTTCAACTGGGGTTTTGCGTTCTGGATTTCCATCATGCGTGTGCTGATCCTGCTCGCCGCGCTCATTTGCGGCCTGCCTTCCTTTACTTTTGCCGATACCCGCTGCGGTGTGACCGCGCCGACGGAGACTGTCGACTTGGGTGAGGTGCGCCTGGCATACCAGAGCGTGGGTCGTGAGCGGGACCCGGCGCTGTTGCTGATCATGGGGCTGGGCGGGCAACTGATCCATTGGCCGGACGAGGTGGTGCAGCGCCTCTGCAAGAGCGGCTTCCGGGTGATTCGCTTCGACAATCGCGATGTCGGCCTGTCCGCCTGGACGGGCACCGCCCCCACGGCGAACCTGGCCTATGAAGTGGTGCGCTACCGCCTCGGCCTACCGGTCTCGGCGCCTTACGGCTTGCGCGACATGGCCGGTGACTCGCTGCACCTGCTGGACGCCCTGGGGATTCGCCAGGCCCATGTGCTCGGTGCCAGCATGGGCGGCATGATCGCCCAGCACCTGGCCGACATGGCGCCGCAACGGGTGCTCAGCCTGACCCTCATCATGACCAGCTCAGGCGCCCAGGGCCTGCCGGCGCCGAGCCCGGCACTGCTGGAACTGTTGGCGCGTCGCGAGGCGCCGAGTCGGGACGTGGCCATCCAGCAGCAGGCCGACCTGCTGGCCGCGCTTGGTAGCCCCGAGGTCAGTGACGAGCGCGGGCAACTGATGGAGCAGGCGGCCCGGGCCTATGACCGCTCCTTCAACCCCGAAGGCGTGCAGCGGCAGATCCTGGCGATACTCGCCGAGCCCAGCCGCGTCGACATGCTCAATCGCCTGCAGGTGCCGACCTTGGTGGTGCACGGTACTGCCGATCCACTGCTGCCCGTGATGCACGGTGTGCATGTGGCAGCGCACATCAAGGGTTCGGAGCTGAAGTTGATTCCCGGACTGGCCCATCGCTTCCAGGAAGCCTTCAAGGAACCGCTGCTGTCGGCGGTGCTACCGCATCTGCTGGCCCATCGCCGGGCAGTGGGGCATGTTGCGCAGCTCTGAGCCGCCTTGCAGTTGGGAGGGTAGGGATTGCTCGCGGATGGTTGGCTTACGCCGCATCTGCCCGTGGCCGGCGCGGGTGCTCCTGTTTGAGGTACTGGGACAGGCGAGCCTGCTGGCTAGTGCTCATGAACAGGCCCAGTTTGGTGCGACGCCAGAGGATGTCTTCGGCGTTGACGGCCCATTCTTGCTGGCAGAGATAATCCACTTCCCGCGTGTAGAGGCCGGCCCCCAGGTGTTCGCCGAGGTCGGCCAGCTCTCGCACGTCGCGCAGCAGGTGCCAGCAGCGGCTGCCGTAGAGGTTGACCCAACGCCGGGCGATGTGGGTGGGCAACCAGCCGAAGCTCGAGCATAAGGCTTCGACCAGGGCGCTGCGGCTTTCCATCTTTTCGCCACCGGGCAGCGGCGCGGTCGCCGTCCAGGCGCCCTTGGCGAGCGGGAACCAGGGGGTCAGTTGTTCCAGGGCTGCTTCGGCGAGCTTGCGGTAGGTGGTGAGCTTGCCACCGAACACCGAGAGCAGTGGGGCGTCGCCGGGGTGGGCGGAAAGCGCCAGGGTGTAGTCGCGGGTCACTGCCGACGGATCGGCCGACTCGTCGTCGCACAGCGGGCGAACGCCAGCATAGCTGTGGAGAACGTCTTGCTCGCTCGACTGGCGCTTGAAGTGGCGGTTGACCACATCCAGCAGGTAGCGGGTTTCCTCGGGCGTGATCGCCACTGAGGCCGGGTCGCCGTGGTACTCGCGGTCGGTGGTGCCGATCAGGGTAAAGCGTTCCAGATAGGGAATGGCGAAGACGATGCGGCGGTCTTCGTTCTGCAGGATGTAGGCCTGCTCGCCGTCATGCAGGCGCGGCACGATGATGTGGCTGCCCTGGATCAGGCGGATGCCGTAGGGCGTCGACTGCTTGAGGTCCTGTTCGATGAAGCGAGCCACCCAGGGACCGGCGGCGTTCACCAGGGCGCGAGCACGGATCGACAACAGGCTGCCGTCGGCGCGCTCCAAGTGGATATGCCAGAGCCCCTTGCTGCGCCGGGCGCTGACGCAGCGGGTTCGAGTATGAACATGGGCGCCGCGCTCGCGGGCTGCCATGGCATTGAGCACCACCAGTCGGGCGTCGTCGACCCAGCAATCGGAGTACTCGAACCCGTGGGTGATTTCCACCTTCATCGGGCTGCCGGCACCGAAGCGCAGGCCACGGGAGGCGGGCAGGCGCTTGCGCTTGCCGAGGTGGTCATAGAGGAACAGGCCCGCGCGTATCATCCAGGCCGGACGCAGGTGGGGTCGGTGGGGCAGGATGAAACGCAGAGGCTTGACGATGTGCGGCGCCTTGGCGAGCAGCACTTCGCGCTCGGCCAGGGCTTCGCGCACCAGGCGGAATTCGTAATGCTCCAGGTAGCGAAGGCCACCGTGGATCAGTTTGCTGCTGGCCGAAGAGGTGTGTTGGGCGAGGTCGTCCTTCTCGCAGAGAAATACCGACAGACCCCGGCCAGCTGCGTCGGCGGCGATGCCGACGCCATTGATGCCGCCGCCGACGACCGCGAGGTCATAGACTTCGGCGATGGGGGAGTGGTTGTGGTTCATGGGCAGGCACCAAGGTCGAAATCGAACTTTCAATGTTCAGTTTCGAAAATAGCCTAGTCGAGCGGGCGAAAAATGACTAGCCCGGTGCGCGCTTTCGCGCCGGGTGGTCATGGAAAATTCATACAGTTGGAAGGGGCTCAGACCTGCTCGAGATGCACCTTGTGCTCGGCCAGCAGACGGGCCAGGGCAGGGGAGGGCTGGTGGTCGGTGAACAACCGGTCCACCAGGGTGATGGAGCCCAGGCGTACCACGGCGTTGCGGCCGAACTTGCTGGAGTCGGCGGCGAGGAACACATGTCGGGCGTTCTCGATGATGGCCTGGGACACGCGTACTTCCTGGTAGTCGAAGTCCAGCAGGCTGCCGTCTTCGTCGATACCGCTGATGCCTACCAGGGCGTAGTCCACCTTGAACTGCTGGATGAAATCCACCGCTGCCTGGCCAACGATTCCGCCGTCGCTGCGCACCGTACCGCCCGCCACCAGGACTTCGAAGTCCGGCTTGTCGGCCAGTTGCGCGGCCACGTGCAGGTTGTTGGTGATCACCTTCAGGCCCTTGTGGCCCATTAGGGCGCGGGCAATCGCTTCGGTGGTGGTGCCTATGTTGATGAAGAGCGATGCATGGTCGGGGATGTACTCGGCCACGGCGTCGGCGATACGCTGCTTTTCGTCGCGGTTCTGCCCGGCGCGCATGGTGTAGGCAGTGTTCTGGGTGCTCGAGGCTTCGCTGGCCGCGCCCCCGTGGGTTCGCCGCAGCAAGCCGTGCTCGGCGAGCTGGTTGATGTCGCGGCGGATGGTCTGCGGGGTGACGGCGAAGGCCTGGGCCAGTTCATCGATGCTGACGTAGCCGCGCTCACGAGTGAGGTCGAGAATGTCTTGTTGCCGGGGGCCGAGGTTCATGCTGGCTCCTTGTTTTGCGCGGCATTATAGCGGCGGGCTGTCGAATGACGGTTTTTCCCGTTAAGGTACGCCGAATCTGTCGCCGGATTTTCACAATCGAACATGACGCCTGCCATCGACCTGCTGAAGAAAGCCAAGGCTGAGCACAAGGTGCACAGCTATCAACATGACCCGAAGGCGCCCTCTTATGGCCTGGAGGCCGCCGAGAAGCTCAACCTGGATCCGGCGCGAGTGTTCAAGACGCTGCTCGCCGCCACCGAGAAAGGCGAGCTGCTGGTCGCCGTGGTGCCGGTGGTAGGCAGCCTCGACCTCAAGGCGCTGGCCCATGCAGCCGGTGTCAAGAAAGCGGAGATGGCCGATCCCAATCTGGCCCAGCGCACCACCGGTTACCTAGTGGGTGGCATCAGTCCGCTGGGGCAGAAGAAGCGTCTGCGTACCTTCATCGACAACACGGCCCGAAACTTCTCCACCGTGCATGTCAGCGCTGGCCGGCGCGGGCTGGAAGTCGAGCTCTCCGCCGACACCCTGGCCGCCCATACTCAAGGTCAGTTCGCCGATATCGGTCGTCCATAAAAAGCCCAGAACAAGAACAAGGAAGCATCGCCATGGCCCACTACCTGCTCGCCATCGACCAGGGCACCACCAGCAGCCGCGCCATCGTTTTCAGCGCCCAGGGCTTGCCAGTGGCGCGTGCCCAGCAGGAGTTCAAACAATACTTTCCCAAGGACGGCTGGGTGGAGCATGACGGCGAGGAAATCTGGCTGACTACCCTGAAGGTCTGTCGCGAGGCCATCGAGCGGAGCGGATTGAATCCGGCCGAGATCGCCGCCATCGGCATCACCAACCAGCGTGAAACCACCCTGGTCTGGGATGCAGTGACCGGTACTCCCATCCACCCGGCTATCGTCTGGCAGGACCGCCGCACGGCCGACTACTGCGCCACGCTCAAGGCCGCCGGCCGTGAAGCGGACGTGGCCCGTCGAACCGGTCTCCTCATCGACCCTTACTTCTCCGCCACCAAGCTGCGCTGGGTGCTGGAAAACGTGCCAGGTGCCCGCGAACGCGCCGAGCGCGGCGAACTGCGTTTCGGCACCGTGGACTGCTTCCTGCTCTGGCGTCTGACCGGCGGCAAGGTGCATCGCACCGATGCCACCAACGCCTCGCGGACCCTGTTGTTCAATATTCACAGCCAGCAATGGGATGCAGAGCTGCTGCGTCTGTTCGACATCCCCGCAAGCTTGTTGCCGGAAGTCCTCGACTGCGCCGCCGAGTTTGGAGATACCGAGGTCAGCTTGCTCGGCGCCAGCATCCCGGTGCGCGGCATGGCCGGAGACCAGCAGGCGGCGTTGATCGGCCAGGCCTGCTTCCAGCCGGGCATGGTGAAGAGTACCTACGGCACCGGCTGCTTCATGATCCAGAACACCGGTGAGCAGCCAGTGGTCTCGCGCAACCGACTGCTGACGACGGTCGGCTACCGCCTGAATGGCAAGGTGACCTACGCGGTGGAGGGCAGCATCTTCGTTGCCGGCGCTGCTGTGCAGTGGTTGCGTGATGGTATCAAGCTGATCAGCCACGCCCGCGATACCGAGGCCCTGGCCGAGCAGACCGGCGATGCCTGCGGCGTCTACCTGGTGCCGGCTTTCACTGGCCTTGGGGCGCCCTACTGGGACCCGCGCGCGCGCGGCGCCATCTTCGGCTTGACCCGCGATACCGGCATCAAGGAAATCGTCACTGCCGGGTTGCAGTCCGTCTGCTACCAGACCCGCGACCTGTTGGAGGCCATGGCCCAGGACGGCGCTGCCGCGCCCAGTGCCCTGCGGGTGGACGGCGGTATGGTGGAGAACAACTGGGTGATGCAGTTCCTTGCCGACATCCTCGGGGTACCGGTGGAACGCCCGGAAGTCACCGAGACCACGGCCCTGGGCGTGGCTTACCTCGCAGGTTTGCAGGTAGGGCTCTATCGCGATCTGGACGAAGTGGCCAGTCACTGGCATCGTCAGCAACGTTTTGCCCCACGCATGGCCGAAGACCACCGCAAGAAACTTTATGGCGGCTGGCTGGACGCCGTGCAAAGGGTGCGCAGCGGTGCGTGAAGACACCGCGTAGACGCCGGGAGGCAGGATCGGAAAAGGGCGAGGATTGCTGAAACACCGTTGGCAGGTACTGGGCCTGCTGGCCGCACCTTTGCTCTTCCCGTCGGCTCGTGCTGAGACCCTGGTGATCGCCGGGGACATCTGGTGTCCGATCAATTGCCAGCCCGGCTCGGAGCGGCCGGGCATTTTCCCCGGCCAGGGAGGCCAGCCCGCGTCATGCGGCGATGTTCGACGCCGGGCTCAAACGTTTGCGCGTGTCCGGGCGGATGAGCGAGCTGCTGCAGCGCTATGGCCTGCCTCCGCTAGAATGAACTGACTGTATCCGCGATAGAACCTGGCCACTGTACGGTGCGTGGGGCGTTGCTGGCTGGCATGCTGAATCTTCCCGTCCCCACTCCAAGGAGCGTGTCATGCAGCTGGATTTCCATCAGGTCGATGCCTTTACCCAGCGTCCTTTCGGCGGCAATCCGGCCGTGGTCTATCGCCTGGATGCCTGGCTCGACGAGCAGCTCATGCAACGCATTGCCGCCGAGCACAACCTGTCGGAAACCGCCTTCCTGGTGAAGGAAGGCAATGCCTGGCACATCCGCTGGTTCACCCCCAGGGCCGAGGTTCCGCTTTGCGGTCATGCCACCCTGGCCAGTGCCCATGTGCTGTTCGAGCTCTATCAGGAACCAGGGGATCGCCTGGAGTTCATGAGCAAGTCCGGCGAGCTGCGGGTGACTCGCGAAGAGGAGGGCCGCCTGGCGTTGGACTTCCCGGCCCTGGTACCGCAGGAGGTGGGCGTGACCCTGGACTTGGAGCATGCCTTGGGTGTGGCGCCGGTGGATGCCCTGGGGGCCAACTTCCTGTTGGCGGTGCTGGAATCGGAACAGGCGGTGCGCGAGTGCACGCCGGATTTCAAAGCGCTGGCCAAGTTGCCCTGGTCCGGCGTGATCATCACCGCACCGGGTATGAAGCATGACTTTGTCTCGCGCTTCTTCGCTCCGGTGATCGGCATCGAGGAGGACCCGGTGACCGGGGCCGCCCACTGCGCACTGATACCTTACTGGGCGAATCGCCTTGGGAAGCGCGTGCTGCGAGCCGAACAGTGCTCCATCCGCAGCGGCGATCTCTGGTGCCGCCTGGATGGCGACCGGGTGAGCATTGCCGGGCATTCAGTGCTGGTGGCCAGCGGGCGGCTGTGGGTGTAGCGCAGGCCGAAGGTCAGCCTCGGAAGCTCTGTCAGGGGCAGCTGCGCCGCCCTTGGCGATTGAAATCGCCCCTACGGGTTTCAGAGTGCACCGCTGATGCGGCGTACTCCGGATTCCTGAGGGGTGAAATGGGCGGCGACGCTCCCCTGCGCAGGGAATACCACCAGGTGATCGGCGGCGATACGGATGCCAACATCCTGCCCGGGCTGGTGGTCGGCATGGCTGGGGAATATGGATTCCAGCTGACTGCCGGTGGCCAGTTGCAGGCGATAGAGGGTGGCGGCACCGAGGAAGGTCTTGCCAATCACTGTGGCGCGCAAGTCGCTGTCCGGTGCGTGAACGATGTCGTCCGGGCGTAGCAGGACATCCACTGCCGAGCCCTGGGGCCAGGTATAGGCGCGGTTGCCGCGGATGGTGCCCAGTTCCGTATTCACTGCGTCGGCGGAAATCAGCTGACCGCGTATGAAATAACCCTGGCCGACGAAGCTGGCGACGAAGGGGGTCAGCGGCTCGTGGTACAGGTTATAGGGAGTGTCCCACTGCTCCAGCAGGCCGTTTCGAAACACGCCGACATGATCACTGACGGCAAAGGCCTCTTCCTGGTCGTGGGTCACCAGGATGGCGCTGGTACCGCGTGCCTTGAGAATCTCGCGAACCTCCTGGCTGAGGCGTCTGCGCAGTTCGCCATCGAGGTTGGAGAAGGGCTCGTCGAGCAACAGCAGGCGTGGTTCCGGTGCCAGGGCACGGGCCAGGGAAACGCGCTGTTGCTGGCCGCCAGACAGTTCATGGGGATAGCGCCTGGACAGATGGCCCAGCTTCACCAGCTCCAGCAGCTCGGCGACCTTCGGCTCGCAGTCGGGCTCCTTGCGGATGCCGAAGGCAACGTTGTCGGCCACGCTCAGGTGCGGGAACAGGGCGTAGTCCTGGAAGACCATGCCTATCCGTCGCTTCTCCGGTGCCAGGGTGTAGCCGGCGCGGGAGATGACCTCGTCAGCCAGCTGGATTTCACCTTCCAGCACCGGTTCGAAACCGGCGATGGCACGCAGGGTGGTGGTCTTGCCACAGCCCGAGGGGCCCAGCAGACAGCCGATATCGCCGGCATTGAGATGCAGGTTGAGGCCCCGCACAACCTGTTGGTCCTGATAACCGCAGGTAAGGTTGCGCAGGCTGAGGAGCATTTCGCGATTCATGCGTGATGGGCGTGTTCGACCAGTAGTTCGAGCAGGGCCTTTTGGGCGTGGAGACGGTTTTCCGCCTGGTCCCAGGCTACCGAGCGCGGATCATCGAGCAGATCGACGCTGATCTCTTCACCGCGGTGGGCTGGCAGGCAGTGCATGAATATCACGTCTTCCGCGGCCAGGTCGAGGAGTGCCTTGTTCACCTGGTAAGGGGCGAACAGCGCCAGACGACTGGCGGTTTCCTCCTCCTGGCCCATTGACGTCCAGACGTCTGTGCTGACCAGGTGGGCTCCGGCCACGGCTTCACGCGGGTCGCGCACGACCTTGACGCGGTCGCCGGCTGTGGCGAGGAACTCGGCCTTGGGTTCGAAGCCTTCAGGGCAGGCGACACGCAACTGGAAGTCGAACTGGATGGCCGCTTCTATATAAGTGTTGCACATGTTGTTGCCGTCGCCGATCCAGGCCACGGTCTTGCCCTGGATGTTGCCGCGATGCTCTAGGAAAGTCTGCATGTCGGCCAGCAGCTGGCAGGGGTGCAAGTCATCGGACAAGCCGTTGATCACCGGCACCCGCGAATG
Source organism: Pseudomonas sp. OTU5201 (assembly GCF_038440135.1). Taxonomy (NCBI): domain Bacteria; kingdom Pseudomonadati; phylum Pseudomonadota; class Gammaproteobacteria; order Pseudomonadales; family Pseudomonadaceae; genus Pseudomonas; species Pseudomonas sp. OTU5201. The sequence goes on from NZ_JASATC010000007.1 coordinate 143,447, forward strand.
GGCGGCGAACTCGGTCAGCTTGCTGTGGGCAAAGGTCCGGATCATTACCGCGTCGAGCATGCGCGACATGACGATGGCGCAGTCGCTGATGGGTTCTCCACGGCCGAGCTGGGTATCGCGCGGCGACAGGAAGATGGCCTGGCCGCCGAGCTGGATCATGCCGGCCTCGAAGGAGAGGCGGGTACGGGTGGACGCCTTTTCGAAGATCATGCCCAGTACGCGGCTTTTCAGGGGCTCGTAACGCACGCCTCGATTGCGCAGATCCTTCAGCTCGGTGCCTCGACGGATCAGGCTGTTCAGCTCCTGGGGAGTACAGTCCATCAGGGAGAGAAAATGCCTAGCGCTCATGGTTACTACCTTTCTTCTTTTGCCACTGGCCGCGTGTCCTGGCCGGGTAATGCGGGAACAATGCAGGCGGGACGGGCGGTTGAAGCCGCACGGGGCGACGATTTAGGGGGAAGGCGCGATCTTATAAGGAAATGTCGCGGTTTTCCAATATGTGCCGGAGGCCGCGTCGTTCGTGGTTATGCGCCTGACGGATCGGCATTCGCCGACGCCTTCCTGCGCAGTCGAGCGGGGTGCTCTAGCGCGGCGTTCGCGCCAGCTCGTACGTTGTACAACGTCATCGTGGGTGGCGGCAATCACCCATCAATCCAGATTGTTTCGGCACAGGCGCTTGCCTAAGGTGTGTCCAGGCACGGGCGTCGAGGAGTGTGTGAATGGCTGGGTCCGGTCCGGAACCTGTTCAGGGCTACCCGGGAGCGCAGCGCTCCCTGTGGCTGGCCTATGCCCTGCTGCTGCTGGCCGGGCTTGGGGCTATTCTGGTGAACCTGGCGCAGGTGCTGGACTCCAAGCAGATCTACCTGCAGGAGGCGGACAAGGCCAATGCCAACCTGGCCTATTCCATCGCCCAGCATGCCCAGGAATCCATCAAGGAAGCCGATATCGTCCTGAGCGGTCTGGTGGATCTGCTGGAGCGCGGCGAAAACAGCCCTGAAGCCATCAACCAACTGCTGGTGAGCTACAAGCAGCGCGCCCAGCAACTGGCCGGCATTTTCGTCTACGACGCCGAGGGGCGGTGGCGCTACTACACCAACCCTCCGCCGACAGCCCATGCGAACAACTCGGATCGCGCCTATTTCCAGCATCACCTCCATTCGGTGAGCCGCGACACTCAAGTGAGCAACCCGATTCGCAGCCGCTCCACCGGCGAATGGATATTGCCGATATCACGCCGCTTAAATGACCGGGAAGGCCTATTTGCCGGTGTGGTGCTGGCAAGTATTCGCATTGATCACTTCCGTGAGTTCTACAAGCACTTCGACATGGGTGAGCAGGGCACGATCCTGATCACCATGAACGACGGCACCATCATCTACCGACGGCCGGAGAGTGTGGGTCGCACGGGAGACAGCATGGCTGGCAGCTTCATGTTCCAGTCCGACCTGAAACGCTCGCCCGTGGGGCTGGGCGCTAGCATTTCCGTGCTCGACGGGGTGGACAGGGTCTATGCCTACCGTGCGTTGGACCACTTCCCGCTGGTGGTGGCGGTGTCCATGTCCCGGAACGAAGTGCTGGCCGAATGGAAACGCAAGGCAGCGGTAGTGGGCTGCCTCGTGGCCGTGTTGGTTCTGGCGCTCATGGTGGTTGGCGGTGGGCTGGTGGCGCGAATGCGCAAACGCATGGCCGCTGCCCAGCGCATCGCGCAGGAGAACCGCGAACTTTTCCGTCTGGCCACCCGCGATAGCCTGACCGGCATTTCCAATCGACGTCAGTTCGATCAGGCCCTGCAAGTCGAGTTTCATCGCGCCGCCACGGTGAACACGCCTCTGGCGTTGGTGATGATCGATGTCGACTACTTCAAGGCCTTCAACGACCGCTATGGCCATCAGGCCGGAGATGTCTGCCTGAAGGCGGTGAGCGATGTGTTGCGGCGTTTCAAGGTGCGCGCCGGCGATACCGTGGCGCGCTACGGAGGCGAGGAGTTCGCCGTGCTGCTGCCGCACACCGATCTTGCCGGTGCGCAATTGGTGGCGGAACGGATTCGGCAGGCAGTCTACGAGCAGGGCCTGATTCATTCGGGAAATCCCTTCGGTGTCGTGACGGTGAGCGTGGGGGCGCACAGCCAGGTGCCGGGGCCGGATGACCGGCCGGAGCAGTTGCTGGAATGCGTCGACGCTGCGCTCTATCGGGCCAAGAGTTCGGGGCGGAACCAGGTCTGCCTGGCTGAGCCGACACCCTGAAGCCGGATGCCTGGGTGCTCAGGAGCGGTACGACGGGAAACTATCTGAACGTCTTTTCGGAAAGCATGAACTGATGCTTCGCGGCGCCGGTTGGTAGGTTTGCGGGCCCCCGGAATCGGGTGATTCCCGGGGTCGGCATCCGCGCAAGGAACATCAGCGGAGCCGCTCAGACATTCAATGATCCATGGAGATCCCAATGAATAAGTTCCTCGTTCCCGCCGCCCTGGCTGCTGCCCTTGCTGCCCTGACCGGTTGCAGCAGCTACAACGTCAGCCAGCCGACTTCACCGCTGAATGGCAAAGTGAAGACCGACCTGAAGGCTGATGTCGCTGTGGGCGAGCAGATCAGTGGACAGTCCGAGGTCAACATCCTGTTCAACGTCCTGCAGTTCGGTGGTGACTCCCAGTTCGCTGACGGCGTTGCCTACGGTGGCGCTTCCGGTGGCGGACTGCCCTTCGGTCCGGACCCGATTTCCGCCGTCAAGGCCGCAGCCGCCTACAAAGCGGTCAAGGAGTCCGGTGCCGACCTGATCGTCGCGCCGCGCTACGAACTCACCGTGCAGGACTATGTCGTGTTCAAGAAGGTGACCGCCAAGGTCACCGGCAACAAAGGCACCATCAAGTCCATCCGCTGACCGGGGTGGCGAATCGGCAGGCATGATGCCTGCCGATTCATGGCGCTGACGCTGCTGGTCGAGCAGCGAATCTGGCTCCATAGTCTTGTTCTTGCGACCCGACCGGTCGTCTCGAACAAGAATAGAGGCCAGGCCATGACCAAGACCCTCCACCACCGTGCGTGCCATCTCTGCGAGGCCATCTGCGGCCTGACCATTGAGACCGAAGATCAGGATGACGGCACTCGTCGCATCCTTTCTATCAAGGGTGACGCCCAGGATAGCTTCAGTCGTGGCCATATCTGCCCCAAGGCCGTGGCCCTGCAGGACATCCAGAACGATCCAGATCGCATCCGTCAGCCCATGCGCCGTGCCGGAAACGAATGGTTGCCCATTGAATGGGACGAGGCCTTCGCCCTGGTCGCCGAGCGCCTGGCCGACGTCCAGGCGCGCCACGGTAACAACGCGGTGGCCGTGTATCAGGGTAATCCGAGCGTGCACAATTATGGGCTGATGACCCATAGCAACTACTTTCTCGGTCTGCTCAAGACCCGAGGGCGTTTCTCCGCCACCTCGGTGGACCAACTGCCCCACCACCTGATCAGCCAGCAGATGTACGGCCATGGCCTGCTGATCCCGATCCCCGATATCGATCACACTCAGTTCATGCTGATCCTCGGCGGCAATCCGCTAGCCTCCAACGGCAGCATCATGACCGTACCGGACGTCGAGAAGCGCCTGAAGGCCTTGCAGGGGCGAGGCGGCAAGCTGGTGGTGGTGGACCCGCGTCGCAGCGAAACCGCGGCCATGGCCGACCAGCATCTGTTCGTGCGACCGGGGCAGGATGCGGCGCTGTTGTTTGGTTTGCTCAATACGCTGTTCGAAGAAGGGCTGGGCCGCGCGACCCATTTGCAGGTCGAAGGGCTGGAGCAGGTGCGGGAGGCGATCGCTCGCTTCACGCCGGAAACCATGAGCCGGCGCTGCAGTATTCCGGCAGAGCAGATTCGCCAACTGGCGCGGGACTTCGCCGCAGCGGAAAGCGCGGTCTGCTATGGTCGGATGGGGGTGTCCACTCAGGCCTTCGGTAGCCTCTGTCAGTGGTTGATCCAACTCATCAACCTGGTTACCGGTAATGTGGATCGGGTTGGAGGCGTGCTCTGCACCGAGCCGGCAGTCGACCTGGTGGCTGCTACCTCCGGTGGCCACTTCAATCGTTGGCAGAGCCGCGTATCCGGTTTACCCGAGTACGGCGGTGAGCTGCCGGTGGCGGCGCTTGCCGAGGAGATGCTCATCCCCGGTGAGGGGCAGGTAAGGGCATTGGTGACGGTCGCCGGCAACCCGGTGCTGTCCACACCTAACGGCCGGCAACTAGAACAGGCCCTGGACGGTCTGGAGTTCATGCTCAGCATCGACTTCTACATCAACGAGACCACCCGTTACGCCGACCTGATCCTGCCACCCACCGCACCACTGGAGCACGAGCACTACGACACCACTTTCAACCTTTTCGCCGTGCGCAATGTCACCCGTTTCAACGAAGCGGTGCTGGCCAGGCCAGTGGGGGCGTTGCACGATTGGGAGATCTTCGTCGGCCTGGCCAAGGCATTCGCCGCGCGTACCGGCATCGAACTGAAGCCGACCCTGGCCCCGGAGCAGATGATAGACCTCGGCCTGCGTGCGGGCCCCTATGGCGACCGCACCGAGCACAAACTTTCCGTGGCTCGCCTGCGTGACTCTCCCCATGGCATCGACCTTGGACCGCTGAAACCCAATCTGGCCGGTCGTCTGAAGACCGCCAGCGGCAAGGTGGAGGCCGCGCCGGCGATCCTTCTCGGCGACCTCGAACGCTTCACGTCGCAGCCCGCGCCCCGTGAAGGCGAGCTGGTGCTGATCGGTCGACGCCATGTGCGCAGCAACAACTCCTGGATGCACAACTATCACCGTCTGGTGAAGGGCAAGCCGCGCCACCAGTTGCTGATGCATCCGCACGATCTGGAAGTCCGCGGGCTGGTGGATGGGCAGCGGGTAAAAGTGCGCTCGCGCGTGGGCATGATCGAGGTGGAGGTGGGCGCCAGCCTGGACATGATGCCCGGCGTGGTCAGCCTGCCCCATGGGTGGGGGCACGCGCGGCCCGGCGTGCGCATGGGCATCGCCAGCGAGCAGCCGGGCGCCAGTGCCAACGACCTGACCGACGAGCGCCAGCTGGACGCGCTTTCCGGCAATGCGGCACTCAATGGCGTTCCTGTGGAAGTGGTGGCCGCCTGAGGACAAGGGAAGCCCGAGCGCGCCGCTCGGCTTTCCGTTACAATGCCGCCATCCTGCCGACTCGACAGTCGGAAAGTTCAGCCGAGGTGCCCAATGGATATCATCGAAACCATCAAAGAGCAGATCGCCAACAACACTGTCCTGCTGTACATGAAAGGCTCGCCGAACGCTCCGCAGTGCGGCTTCTCGGCCCGTGCCGCGCAAGTCCTCATGGCTTGCGGCGAGAAGTTCGCCTACGTCGACATCCTGCAGAACCCGGAAATCCGCGCCAATCTGCCGAAGTACGCCAACTGGCCGACCTTCCCGCAACTGTGGGTAGGCGGTGAACTGGTTGGTGGCAGCGACATCATGACCGAGATGTTCGAGAAGGGTGAGCTGCAGACCCTGGTCAAGGAAGCTGTGAGCAAGGCTAGCGCCTGATCCCCTCCCTTGAATAAAAAAAGAGCCCCGCAAATGCGGGGCTCTTTTATTTCTAATGGTTATTCGTATATGTGCGTATTCTATTTTTAATAGAAAGCAATCCTGTTTAGAAGGTTTGATTAGTAAACGTCATGAATGGAAGAGCCCCGCATTTGCGGGGCTCTTTGTCTGGTGCCGGATTACTCGTCCATCTGCGATTGCAGGTAATTTTCCAGGCCGACTTTCTCGATCAGGCCCAGTTGGGTTTCCAGCCAGTCGATATGTTCTTCCTCGGACTCGAGGATTTCTTCCAGCAGTTCGCGGCTGCCGTAATCACCCACGCTTTCGCAGTAGGCAATGGCTGTCTTCAGGTCCGGTATGGCCTGCTGCTCCAGCTTCAGGTCGCTGGCCAGCATTTCCTTGGTGTTCTCGCCGATCATCAGCTTGCCAAGGTCTTGCAGGTTGGGGAGGCCTTCGAGGAAAAGGATGCGCTTGATCAGCTTGTCAGCGTGCTTCATCTCGTCGATGGACTCGTGGTACTCGTGGTCGCCCAATTTCTTCAGGCCCCAGTCTTCGTACATACGGGCGTGCAGGAAGTACTGGTTGATCGCAACAAGCTCGTTGCCCAGGATCTTGTTGAGATGCTGTATGACTTTCTTGTCGCCTTTCATGTGGAATCCTGCCATCGGGAGAGTTGAAGATCAGCAAATTTTGATCTCCGTATTGTTGTATGTCAAATATAAGTAGTTGAATTGTAAATGAATTTGAATATGAATAAGAATGTTTAACTTCTACATTTGAAGTCTAAATGTTTGAAAAACAGGCACAAAAAAACCGGACGCTGAGGTCCGGTTCTTTTCGTTTCCGCCAAACGGTCAGCCGATAGCGTATGCGGCAGGGTAGGCGAGGGCGGCCTGGCTGCTCTGCACCTCGGCGAGGGTTTCCTTGACCACCTGTTTGGCAAGGCAGGCGCACTTGCCGCATTGGGTACCCACTTCGAGGGTGTTGCGCACTTCGCGGTAGCTGCAGCAGCCTTCGTAGATGGCTTCGCGAATTTGACCGTCAGTGACACCTAGACAGAGACAGACGTACATGGCGACTCAAAGCTCGGAGGGAGTTGTTGGATGGATGGGATACTAATAGTAATGAGAATGATTGTCAAAACTTTGGCTGGAAGACCCGGATTAGAGGCTTTCCTGGCCTCCCGAGCGGGGATTCGCCGGACTTGACCCACTAGTCGAAAGCGGTGGGCGGAGACCTTTGCCGAGTGTATGATTGCCAGTCCTTTTTGGAGCGGGTGTCATGGCGTCGCCACATTGGCCGGCCAGGCTGTGACGCCCGGCCCCGTTGATTACTCATGACAACTCAGGAGACATGGAATGAGCGTACTCGTAGGCAAGCAGGCTCCGGACTTCACCGTTGCCGCCGTTCTGGGCAATGGCGAAATCGTTGACAGCTTCAACCTGTCCTCGGCCATCAAAGGCAAATACGGTCTGGTGTTCTTCTATCCGCTGGACTTCACCTTCGTTTGCCCGTCCGAACTGATCGCACTGGACCACCGCATTCCCGAGTTCCAGGCTCGTGGTGTGGAAGTGATCGGCGTATCGATCGACTCCCACTTCACCCACAACGCTTGGCGTAACACCCCGGTAGACAAGGGCGGCATCGGCCCGGTCAAGTACACCCTGGCTGCCGATATGAAGCACGACATCGCCAAGGCGTACGACGTTGAGTCCGAAGACGGCGTGGCTTACCGTGGCGCTTTCCTGATCGACAAGAATGGCGTTGTCCGTTCCCAGATCGTCAACGACCTGCCGCTGGGTCGTAACATGGACGAGCTGCTGCGTCTGGTCGACGCCCTGCAGTTCACCGAAGAGCACGGTGAAGTCTGCCCGGCCAACTGGAAGAAAGGCGACAAGGGCATGACCGCTTCTCCGGAAGGCGTTGCCCAGTACCTGGCCGAGAACGCTTCTTCCCTGTAAGCGTTTCCAGGCTGAAAGAAAAAGCCCCGAAAGTTCGGGGCTTTTTCATGTCTGGCGTTTCGCCGACGACTCAATCGTCGTCGTCGATCCAGCCGCCCATTTCCTTCCAGCGGTTGACGATGCCGCAGAACAGTTCGGCAGTCTTCTCGGTGTCGTAGCGCGCCGAATGAGCCTCGCGCCCGTCGAACTCGATGCCGGCTGCCTGGCAGGCCTTGGCCAGGACGGTCTGGCCATAGGCGAGGCCGGCCAGCGTCGCGGTGTCGAAGCTGGAGAAGGGGTGGAAGGGGTTGCGCTTGAGCGCGGTCCGGTTCACCGCGGCGTTGAGGAAGCCGAGGTCGAAGCTGGAGTTGTGGCCCACCAGGATGGCGCGCTTGCAGCCGTTGGCTTTGATCGACTTGCGCAGGCCACGGAAGATTTCTGTCAGCGCGTGCTCCTCGCTCACCGCCATGCGCAGCGGGTGATCCAGCTTGATCCCGGTGAACTCCAGTGCGGCCTGTTCGATATTGGCGCCTTCGAATGGCTCGACGCGGAAGAAGTGCGTGTGATCCGGGTAGAGGAAGCCCTGCTCATCCATGGCGATGGTGGTCGCGGCGATTTCCAGGAGGGCGTCGGTGGCGGCATTGAAACCGCCGGTTTCCACGTCCACCACAACGGGCAGGTAGCCGCGGAAGCGCGCCGCCATGGGGTGGCGGGGGCCTGACGGCAGGCTGCCGTCCAGTTCGTCGTCGTACAGGTCTTCGCTCACGCTTGTTCCTCCAGCAGACGCCAGCTCAGCTTCTCGCCGGCGCGCAGCGGCACGACCATCTGCTCGCCCAGCGGCAGGGTGGCAGGGGCGGTCCATTCCTCGCGCACCAGGGTGATGCGGTCGGTATTGCGCGGCAGGCCGTAGAAGTCCGGGCCGTGGAAGCTTGCGAAGGCTTCCAGCTTGTCCAGGGCGTTGCGCTGCTCGAAGGCTTCGGCGTACAGCTCGATGGCTGCATAGGCGGTGTAGCAGCCGGCGCAGCCGCAGGCAGCTTCCTTGGCGTGCTTGGCGTGCGGAGCCGAGTCGGTACCCAGGAAGAACTTGGTGCTGCCACTGGTGGCGGCATCCAGCAGGGCTTCCTGGTGCACGTTGCGCTTGAGGATCGGCAGGCAATAGAAGTGCGGACGGATACCGCCTACCAACATGTGGTTGCGGTTGTACAGCAGGTGGTGGGCGGTGATGGTGGCGCCGACGTTGGCCGAGGCCGACTCTACAAACTGCACCGCGTCGCCGGTGGTGATGTGCTCGAACACCACCTTCAGGGTCGGGAAACGCTCAACCACGCGGGTCAGGTGCTCGTCGATGAACACTTTCTCGCGGTCGAATACGTCGATCTCGCCGCGGGTCACTTCACCGTGGACCAGCAGCAGCATGCCGACCTCGGCCATGGCTTCCAGGGCCGGGAAGATCTTGTCGACGCTGGTGACGCCGGAGTCCGAGTTGGTGGTGGCGCCGGCCGGGTAGAGCTTGGCGGCGTGGACGAAACCGGAAGCCTTGGCCGCGCGGATGTCCTCCGGGCTGGTGCGGTCGGTGAGGTAGAGCACCATCAGCGGCTCGAAGCGGCTGCCGGCCGGACGCGCCGACAGGATGCGCTGGCGATAGGCATCGGCTTCCTCGGCATTGCGCACCGGGGGCACCAGGTTGGGCATGATGATGGCACGGCCGAAAGTACGGGCGGCATCGGCGACGGTATGGGCCAGGACGGCGCCATCACGTAGATGGATGTGCCAGTCGTCGGGACGCAGTAGGGTCAAACGGTCGGACATGAGGGGCTTCCAGGCGGGCAGAACTGGGCCGACATGCTACCGGAAAAGCCCTCCAGGGGCACGCAGGGCTTGAGCCAGCGGCAATCGGGCAACCAAATTCGCGCTCAAGTTTTGCCGAGCGGCACCGATATCCAGCAGGAACGCCGTAATTCCCGTGGAGCCCGCCGTGCGCCAGCGCTATCTCGTCTTCCTGAGCTTGTTCGCCAGCCTGCCGGCCATGGCCATCACCTTCCAGACGCGTCTGGAGAAAGTCGAGTGGAAGGTCGAGGGTGACAAGTTCGAATGCCGCCTCTCGCAGCCCATCACGGACTTCGGTTCGGGCGAGTTCGTGCGCCGAGCTGGCGAGCAGGCCACCTTCCGCCTGAAGGCCCGCGAGCGCTGGATGGGAGCCGGCTCCGCCACCTTGCTGGCGGCTGCGGCGCCCTGGCAGCCGGGGAGGGGGGACATCAACCTGGGCGTCGTCAGCGTTGGGGGCGGCGAAGTACCCTTCAACAGTTCCCAGCAACAGGCCGGACGCCTGCTCACAGGCCTTTTGGAAGGCCGCAGCCCGCTGGTGCGCCACCGCACCCTGCAAGGCGGCGATGCCATGGAGGTACGCCTGCTGCCGGCGAAGTTCAATCAGGCCTATCAGGATTACCTGGCCTGCACCGCCAAGCTTCTGCCGGTGAACTTCGACCAGATCAGGCAACTGCAGCTCGGTTTCCCCGGCGGGGGCGTCGAGCTGGACGACATGGCCAGGGCCAAGCTGGAAATCATGCTCGACTTCATCAAGGCCGACCCCAGCGTCAATCACATCGAAATCGACGGTCACTCCGACAACAGCGGTAACCGCCTGACCAACCGCGATCTGTCGCGTCGCCGCGCGTTGGCCGTGTTCGACTACTTCAAGGCCAATGGCTTCCCGGAGGCGCAAATGGTCATGCGTTTCCACGGTGAGCGTTATCCGCTGGCACCGAACAACAGCTCGGCGAACCGGGCGAAAAATCGCCGCGCCACGGTGCAGCTTTCCCGCGTCGAGTTGCCTGTGGAGGCCCCAGCGACCGCTCCGGCTTCAACCTCCACTCCGGCAGAGACACCTGCTCCCGCCGCTGCCCCGGCCGAGGCTCCCATCAAGCCTGGCGTCCAGGGTGCGGCCCCCAAATCCCAGTCGCCGGCCGGTTCCTGACCCGACCACTCGTCGCGCGGCCGACAGAATCTGTCGCCTCGTCGTCATAAGCTGTCGCGCCACTGTAATTTGGCCGCCAGGGTCAGTAGAATCACGGGTTTTTCGTACAACCCCCGTGGAGTTGATGGCATGGCGGACGTGAAGAAGGTTGTCCTGGCTTATTCCGGTGGCCTGGACACCTCGGTGATCCTCAAGTGGCTGCAAGATACCTATAACTGCGAAGTGGTGACCTTCACCGCTGACCTCGGCCAGGGCGAAGAGGTCGAGCCGGCCCGCGCCAAGGCCCAGGCAATGGGCGTCAAGGAAATCTACATCGATGACCTGCGCGAAGAGTTCGTCCGCGACTTCGTCTACCCGATGTTCCGCGCCAACACTGTCTACGAAGGCGAGTACCTGCTGGGTACCTCCATCGCTCGTCCGCTTATCGCCAAGCGCCTGATCGAAATCGCCAACGAGACCGGCGCCGATGCCATCTCCCACGGCGCGACCGGCAAGGGCAACGACCAGGTGCGTTTCGAGCTGGGCGCCTATGCGCTGAAACCGGGCGTGAAAGTGATCGCTCCCTGGCGCGAGTGGGACCTGCTGTCCCGCGAGAAGCTGATGGACTACGCCGAGAAGCACGCCATCCCGATCGAGCGTCACGGCAAGAAGAAGTCCCCGTACTCCATGGATGCCAACCTGCTGCACATTTCTTATGAAGGCGGCGTGCTGGAAGACACCTGGACCGAGCACGAAGAAGATATGTGGAAGTGGACCACTTCCCCGGAAAAGGCGCCGGATACCCCGACCTATATCGAACTGACCTACCGCAATGGTGACATCGTCGCCATCGACGGCAAGGACTTGACCCCGGCCCAGGTGCTCACCGAGCTGAACCGTGTCGGTGGCATCAACGGCATCGGTCGCCTCGACATCGTCGAGAACCGCTACGTCGGCATGAAGTCCCGCGGCTGCTACGAGACTCCCGGCGGCACCATCATGCTCAAGGCTCACCGCGCCATCGAGTCCATCACCCTGGACCGCGAAGTGGCTCACCTGAAAGACGAGCTGATGCCGAAGTACGCCAGCCTGATCTACACCGGTTACTGGTGGAGCCCGGAGCGTCTGATGCTGCAGCAGATGATCGACGCCTCCCAGGCCAGCGTGAACGGCGTAGTGCGCCTGAAACTGTACAAGGGCAACGTCATCGTGGTCGGCCGCAAGTCCGACGACTCCCTGTTCGACGCCAACATCGCCACCTTCGAGGACGATGCCGGCGCCTACAACCAGGCTGACGCCGCTGGCTTCATCAAGCTCAACGCCCTGCGCATGCGCATCGCCGCAGGCAAGGGTCGCAAGCTGTTCTGATAAGCTTGTCAGCATTAGCCTACGAACCCCGGCCATGAGCCGGGGTTCGTATTTAGAGCCAGTTACGATCTGCTGCGCGTCGGAATAACTGCGTTGAAAATGGCTTCGGAATGCTCATTTACGACCCGTAAACTCCGCTTCCTCAACCATTTTCGCCTTGTTCTTCACTAGCTCGCGAGATCGTCGAAGGGCTCTCAAAGCCCGGGATAACGGGCAACCGATGAGGAACCAACGATGAGACTGCTGCATACCATGCTGCGAGTCGGCGACCTGGATAAATCCATCGCCTTTTACACCGAAGTACTGGGCATGACCCTGCTGCGTCGCAAGGACTACCCGGACGGCCAGTTCACCCTCGCGTTCGTCGGCTACGGTGACGAAGCCCACAACAGCGTGATCGAGTTGACCTACAACTGGGGTGTGGACAAGTACGAGCTGGGTTCCGCGTACGGTCACATCGCCCTGGAAGTGGATGACGTCTACAAGGCCTGCGAGGACATCCGCGCCCGAGGCGGCAAGGTCACCCGTGAGCCGGGGCCGATGAAACATGGCACTAGCATCCTGGCGTTCGTGGAAGATCCCGACGGTTACAAGATCGAATTGCTGTCTCCCTCTCGCAACGACTGAAGCTCTGTGCTGATATGAAACCGGGGCGCCATCGCCCCGGTCAGGAGGCGTGGGTCTATGGATGGTTCCGCAGTCAGCTACGAACGTAATCTCGAATGCCTGGTTCGGGCCATCCAGGAGCTTTCCCTGGCCCGTGATCTCGACCGTATCGCCGAGATCGTGCGCAGCGCGGCGCGGGAGTTGGTCGGTGCCGACGGCGCTACCTTCGTCCTGCGCGATGGCGAACGCTGCTACTACAAGGACGAGGACGCCATCTCGCCATTGTGGAAAGGCCTGCGCTTCCCCATGGAGACCTGCATCAGCGGCTGGGCCATGCTCAACCGCGAACCTGCGGTGATCGAGGACGTCTACCAGGACTCGCGCATCCCCCACGACGCGTACCGCCCGACGTTTGTCAAAAGCCTGGTCATGGTACCCATCCGCAGCATGGCCCCGGTGGGGGCTATCGGCACCTACTGGGCTACTCCGCGCCTCGCCAATGCGCGGGAGGTCGGGCTGCTGCAAGCCCTGGCGGACTCCACCTCGGTGGCCATGGAAAACGTCCAGCTCTACAACGAGCTGGAGCAGCGGGTCGTCGCCCGTACCCAGGAACTGGTGGCGGCTAACCGCCTGCTCTATGACGAAGCCTGCGAGCGCGAGCGGGTCGAGCAGGACATCCAGCGCTTTTCCATGACCGACGAACTCACCGGCCTGCACAACCGTCTCGGCTTCCTGCGCCACGCTCCCGAGGAGCTGGATGCTGCACGCCAGCGCGACATGCCTAGTCTGTTGCTCCATCTGCAAGTGGACAGCAACGACAGCGGACCGGGCGAGAGCCTGCCGCTGGTGGCCGCGCGCATGCTGCGGGCGCAGTTCCGTCGAAATGACCTGCTGGCGCGCCTTGGCGGTGGTGAGTTCCTCGTACTGACCACCGGCTACAGTGATCCGGTTGCCGTGCTGCAACGCCTGCGTGCCGGTTTGGGTGCCTTCAACCGTGCTGCAGAGCAGAGCCTGACGCTGCGCATTGGCCATGCCGAGTCCACTCGCGGCCAGGAACTCGAACAACTGCTGCTCGAGGCGGACAATGCCCTGCATCGCAGTGGGCCGGAAATGGGCTGACACCCGATTCTGGCTGGACGCAGCACTTCGCTATATAGTTCGCCACATAGCGAAAACCGATCATCCGGCCAACCCATGAACTTCCCTCTCGACCGTACCGACCTGGCCGCCATCTGGCTGACCCTGGAACTGGCGACCCTCACCACGGTGCTCCTGCTGTTGCTGGGCACGCCCATCGCCTGGTGGCTGGCGCGCACCCGCTCACGCCTGAAGGGGACCGTGGCTGCCGTGGTCGCCCTGCCACTGGTGCTGCCGCCCACCGTCATCGGTTTCTACCTGCTCGTCAGCATGGGCCCCCATGGGTTCATCGGGCAGTTCACCCAGAGCCTTGGGCTCGGCACCTTGCCCTTTACCTTCGCCGGCCTGGTGGTCGGGTCGGTGATCTATTCCATGCCTTTTGTGGTGCAGCCCCTGCAGAACGCCTTCACCGCCATCGGCCAACGTCCGCTGGAAGTGGCTGCGACCCTGCGCGCCAGCCCCTGGGACACCTTTTTCTCGGTGGTACTGCCCTTGGCGCGCCCCGGCTTCGTCACCGCCTCCATCCTCGGTTTCGCCCACACGGTTGGGGAGTTCGGCGTGGTGCTGATGATCGGCGGCAATATCCCCGAGAAGACCCGCGTGGTCTCGGTGCAGATCTTCGACCATGTCGAAGCCATGGAGTACGCCCAAGCCCACTGGCTGGCCGGCGGCATGCTGCTGTTCTCCTTCCTCATCCTGCTGGCGCTCAACACCAGCCGGCGCCTCAAACCCGGCTGGACCTGAGCCATGCAACAGATTCGTGCATGTTTCCGCCTGCGCCACCCGGGTTTTGCCCTGGAGGCCGACCTCGAACTGCCCGGCCGGGGCGTCAGTGCCCTGTTCGGTCATTCCGGCTCGGGCAAGACCAGCCTGCTGCGCTGCCTCGCCGGCCTCGAGCAGGCTGCGGAGGGGTTCCTGGAAGTCAATGGCGAGGTCTGGCAGGACAGCACCCGTGGTCATTTCCTGCCCACCCACAAGCGTCCCCTGGGCTATGTGTTCCAGGAAGCCAGCCTGTTCGAGCACCTCTCGGTGCGGCACAACCTGGCGTTCGGACTGCGGCGCATTCCTCCTGGGCAGCGTCGTGTCGAACTGGAACAGGCCGTGGAATTACTGGGAATCGGCCATCTGCTGGAACGCATGCCGGTCGGTCTGTCAGGCGGTGAACGGCAGCGCGTCGGCATCGCCCGCGCCCTGCTGACCAGCCCGCGCCTGCTGCTGATGGACGAACCCCTGGCGGCGTTGGATCTCAAGCGCAAGGCCGAGATTCTGCCCTATCTGGAGCGCCTGCACGACGAACTGGATATTCCGGTGATTTACGTCAGCCACTCGCCGGATGAAGTCGCGCGCCTGGCCGACCATCTGGTGCTGCTCGACAACGGCCAGGTGTTGGCCAGCGGTCCGTTGGACCAGACGTTGGCGCGCCTGGACCTGCCCATCGCCCGGGAAGATGAAGCGGGCGTCGTCATAGAAGGGCGGGTGCAAGGTTTCGATGCCCGGTACCAGTTGCTGACCCTGGGGTTGCCCGGTAGCTCACTCAGCGTGAGAGTGGCCCATTCGCCCGTTGCCGAAAGCCGTACCCTGCGCTTCCGGGTGCTGGCGCGGGACGTCAGCTTGAGCCTGGAAAAACAACGCGACAGCAGCATCCTCAACCTGCTGCCGGCGAGGATGGTGGAAGAGTCTCCCGCCGCCAATGCGGCCCACGTTCTGGTACGCCTCGATGTGGATGGCACACCGATGCTGGCACGCATCACTCGCTTCTCCCGCGACCAGTTGGACCTCTACCCCGGCCAGACCCTCTGGGCGCAGATCAAGTCGGTAGCGCTGCTGGCTTGAGGTTGGTGGGGATGGGGATTGTGGGAGCGAATTCATTCACGAATGAATTCGCTCCCACCGGATCACACGGCGTCGTGATTCCCCGAAGGCTCCACGCACACGCAGTTGCGTCCTGACTGCTTGGCCCGATAGAGGCCACGGTCGGCGCGGCCGATCAAGCTGTCGAGCGAGTCATCTGGATGCATCTGGGCCAGGCCGATGCTGGTGGTCACCTGCAGGTTCACCCCTTTGAAGGGATAGCGCTTGGCGGCCACTTCGCTGCGGACCTTCTCGGCCAACTGGTGGGCGGTGGAATTTCCGGTGTCCTTGAGCAAGATGATGAACTCCTCGCCACCCCAGCGGCAGATGATGTCCGACTGACGCAGGCTGTCCCGCAGATTCCGGGCGAAGCCCAGCAGCACTTCATCGCCAGCCTGATGGCCGTAGGTGTCGTTGAGCATCTTGAAGTGGTCGAGGTCCAGCATCAGTGCCACAAGCGGTTTGCGGTCACGCCGGGCTTCTTGCAGCGCCTGGCCGGCGAGCAACTCGAAGCCGCGCCGGTTCGGCAGCCCGGTCAGGCTGTCAGTGGTAGCCAGCGCGGCGATGCTGTGCTGGTAGCGGCGCATCAAGCGGGTCACCAGCACCAGCACGACGGCGGTGACCAGCAGGCATATCAACAGGTTGAGGTAGAGGGTGTTGCGCAGGCTGGCGAGCAGGCCGCCTTCGTGTTTGTCGACGAACAGGTACCAGTTCAGCTCGGGGATGTAGCGCACGTTCAGGTAGTGGTCGCGGCCGCGTTCGTGGTACTCGAACTTGCCGGTCTGTGGACGGCGCAGCTTGGCCTGCAGGTCCTCAAGGCCCGGCACCTCGGCCAGGGATTGGCCGACCCGCGCACCCAGCGGGCCGCCATCCGCCCCGGTGAGGACGATGCGTCCAGTGGTATCGACGAAGTAGACGCTGCGGTCGTAGCGGCGCTGGTATTCGTCTATCAGCTTGATCACTGCATCTACCGTCAGGCCGACGCCGGTGGCGCCGAGGAACTTGCCGTCGTAGTCGAACACCTTGTAGTTGATGAAGATGGTCAACTGGTCCTGGTTGGCCATGTCCACATCGACGTTGATCTCGTAGGGCTCCTTCATGTCCCGCACGCGGAAGTACCAGATGTCCCGGGGCTCCTTCGGGTTCACCTTTTTCAGCACACCCTTGGTCTGGTAGTAGGTAAGCGTGCGGTCTGAGATGAAGAAGCTGGTGAAGGCGCCGTAGTGTTCCTGGATCTCGCGCAGGTAGCGGGTCATCGGCTCGATGTCTTTCTCACCCTGCATCACCCAGTCACGCACGAAGGTGTCGCGGCTCATCATCGAGGAAATCAGGATGGGCCTGACCAGATCCTTCTGGATTTCCGAGTAGACGTTGTCCGAGGTCAGCGGCAGTTCGGTGTTGATGATGCTGTTGCGAATCGACTTGAGCGACGCCTGGTAACTCACCAGAGACGTGGCTAGGAAGCCGCTGCCAAGCAGCAGTACCAGGGTGAGGACCAACAGGCGATGGCTTTGCTTGGCGTGTTCTTTTAACGGCATCGGGCAATCTGGCCTCTGGGTAGTGGCGCAATGCTAGCGTGCGCTAATGCGAGCGTCACGGACGGGTACTTGACGCCAGGCTAACGGCGTCTACTGCCTTTGCTCGGGGCCCTTCGCGCGGAAACTCCGGGGGCGAATCGATCCAGGGTTCCAGGCGCTGGCCGACGCTGAGCCACAGTCGAAAGCGCGGCGGTGTGTCGCCAATGCGGTTGCGCGCCAACTCTTCGTCCAGCCTTTCGCGCCAGGCGTGGGGGACGTTGATCTCGGTGATGCGCAGTCGGCTGATCTGACCGGTCAGGTGCCCCTCGCGTACCCAGGCGCTCACGTGTCCGGGCACGATGGCGTAGCGGCTGCGGTCAGGGTAACGACTGCGCAGGACCTCCCTCTCCACGCCCACATCCACGGCAAGAAGTCGGCTGTCGCGTTGCTCTGCATCTTCAACATAGTCGCGGGCGGCGCTTTCGGCGTCCTGCCGGCGCTTATCGGTTGGCGCGGCGTGCAACTCGCTGCGGGCCTTCCTCAGCTGTTGGTTAGCGCGTTCGAGTTCGGCCTTGTGTGCCGGGCCGTCCAGTTCCAGCACCACCAGCGCTTCGCGGTTGCGGTTGTCGAAACGCTGTCCAGCGCGCACTTCGGTGGTGAAACCCAGGCCCAACAATTGGGCCTCGCTCAGCATCAGGCTCTGGTAGCGGTCATCGCTCGCGGGATCGCTGGGACGGCGCCAGTCCAGACGCAGGGCCAGGCCGCTGTTTTCTCGGTCGGCCCAGTCGTGGCTGCGGCGCAGTTCGCGCTCGGTGAGCAGCAGGCGGCTGTCCGGCTCGCCGCTGCGGTTCAGCCAGACGCCACCAAGGGCGATGGCGTTGGTCAGGCCGATCAGGGCGAGTCCGCCGAGCAGTGCGTTGCGGGTTTTCATGTGCGCTGGCCCCCTTTGTGGGTGCGACGCAGGCGACCGAGCACCAGCAGGATGAGCACGGCGACCAGGCCAAGGACGAGGAAGAACAGGTACTTGGGCATCACCTCCCACCACCAGTCGAACAGCTTGATATAGAGGAAGAGGACGAAGAACAGCAGGCTGGTGTGCACCACTTCCGGCCAGTCACGGCGGTTGCCGAGCCAGATGGCCAGGGCCGCGCCGCCGAAGCCGAGTAGCTGATAGATGACTTCCACCAGGTCGCGTGACCAGGGCAGGTAGCTGCCGTCAGCCCAGGTGGACAGCACCAGCACCGGCACGAACAGACCGAACAAGCCCAATACCCGGAAGATTGCGGCGAAACCGCTGTAGCGCGCCTGAGAGATGAACTGCGGCACCAGGAAGATCAGCAATCCGGCCGGCAGCAGGTGTTCCGGCCGTTCGGTGCAGTCCAGCCAGTAGAGCCCGCTCCAGCTCGCCAGGCGGGTGGCCACGAACGCCATGATGCACGCCAGTCCGGCCCCCAGCAGCACCCGTACCTCGCAGGCGTAGGCCAGCAGCAGGGCGTAGGCGGCCCAAGGCAGCAGGGCTTTGTCGCTGGGGGTGATGTTGAAGATTTGCCCGAGCATGACCACGTTCAGCACGAAACAGGCAAAGGCCAGGATCGCCGCCAGCTTGGTGAAGTACCCGGAGGGCGCGCGCTGGCGCAGCAGCAGGGTGAGCAGCAGGCTGCCCAGGGAGAAGCCGGTGAGAATGCCCACCTGGGCGGTTTCCGGGAACAGGCCCCAGAACTGATAGAAGAAGAACAGCAGGCTGGCGGCCAGGGCCAGAGCGCCCAGCAAGGAAGCGATGCGCATGCCCAGCGACAGGCGTCGGGCCTGGGCGTCCGAGTCGATGTCGAAGGCGTTGCGGTAGTCCGCCAGCAACTGGCGATGGTGCTCGCCGAGACGCTCGATCTGCTCGGGGGAGAGCAGCAGTGTCTGCTCTTCGTGCAGGCGCTCCACTTCCCGGTAGAAGGCCTGGATGTCGTCGGCGCGGTGTTGCGCCTGGTCGCGGCTGAACGGCGGCATTGCGGGTCCTTTTGCGTGCGGTGCCGCTTGAACTGTAGGGCCGCGGAAGGGGAGCGGCAATGAGGGCCGGATGTTTCTGTAGGGGCGATTTCAATCGCCAGGCAGGCCAACGGTCTGCCCGAGGCGCCCCAGAGGGTCAGCTGCGCTGCCCTTGACGAATGAATTCGCCCCTACATGGGGTTCAGCCCAAGAGATTCCTCACGCCTCTTCCATCACCACCACGCGCTGCCCGGCACGCACCGGCGAACCCGGCTGCACCCGTACCTCGCGCACGACGCCATCACGGGGCGCGGTGAGGGGGATTTCCATCTTCATGGATTCGAGGATCACCAGAATGTCCCCGGCCTTCACGCTGGCGCCTGGTTCCACCTGCACCTGCCAGAGGTTGCCGGCGATATGGCTTTCCACTGCATGCTGGCCGGCCCCCAGCGGGGCATCCTCGCCCAGGTCGGTGGCGATGTCCTCGCTTTCGAAATGAGCCTGGCCGGAGGCGATCCAACGCTCTCGTTCAGCGTGGAAAGCGGCCTGCTGCTGGCTGCGGAAGGTGGCAATGCCCTCGGCTTCGCGCGCGAGGAACGCCTGGTAATCGGCCAGGCACAGCTCGCTTTCTTCGATTTGCAGCGGATAGCGACCCAGGGGGAAGTCGCGGCGGATGCGCGTGAGTTCCTCGGCCGAGACCGGGTAGAAACGGATCTGGTCGAAGAAGCGCAGCAACCAGGGTTTGCCGGCGAAGGCTTCCACTTCGCGGTAGCGGTTCCACATCTGCAGGGTGCGGCCGACGAACTGGTAGCCTCCGGGGCCTTCCATGCCATACACGCACATGTAGGCGCCGCCGATACCCACCGAGTTCTCGGCGGTCCAGGTGCGCGCCGGGTTGTACTTGGTGGTCACCAGGCGATGGCGCGGGTCCAGCGGCGTGGCCACCGGGGCCCCGAGGTAGACGTCGCCCAGGCCCATTACCAGGTAGCTGGCGGCGAACACGGTGCGCTGTACGTCGTCCAGGTTCGGCAGGTCGTTGATGCGGCGGATGAACTCCAGGTTGCTCGGGCACCAGGGCGCGTCCTTGCGGACCGTGGTCATGTACTTCTCGATGGCCAACTGGCAGGCGGGGTCGTCCCAGGAGAGCGGTAGGTGGATGATACGCGACGGCACTTTCAGGTCGCCGGCAGCGCAGACGCCATCCCAGAGTCCGGCAATGATTTCCAGCAGCGACTCCAGGGGCAGGGTTTCCGGCTGGTAGTGCACCTGCAGCGAGCGAATGCCTGGCGTCAGGTCGATAACCCCATCCAGGGCTTTGGCCTCCAGCGCCTGCATCAGCGCATGGGCGCGGAAGCGCAGCACCAGGTCCAGCTCCGGCGCACCGATCTCCAGCAGCAGGTGGGTGTCGCCGGAGAGGCGTGCGACCAGGCGTTTGTCGGCTTGGCCGAGGTCGAGCACGACGGGGGAGCTGAACGGCGGACGACTCCCTCTCCCTCCGGGAGAGGGTTGGGGTGAGGGGGGTTCGGCGCGCGCTGAGGTGGGGGGGGGGGGGGGGGGGGGGGGGGGGGGGGGGGGGGGGGGGGGGGGGGGGGGGGGGGCGGGGCGGGCGGCGGGCGCGCGACACCG